>JAFAUE010000385.1 GCA_019243475.1 Acidobacteriota bacterium
AGCCATGCATCGCCTCGAGCGCCAGCGTCTTCAAGATGAGCAGCTCGAGAGTCCCCTGAAGTAGATCCCCCATGGTTTCTCCTATCGATGTCGACAGGAGTGTAGGCCGCAGCACGCTGCTGCGTCAAATCTTGAGAGTTTCGTCTCCCTTCATCTCAGGCGTGTTCAAGCAGACGGATTACCACTGTCCCGTCTTCTGAAGCTTTTTGATTTTGCGTCGGATGAGGTCGCGTTTCAATGCGCTGACGTGCGAGATGAAAAGTTTGCCATTGAGGTGATCGGTTTCGTGCTGCATGGCACGTGCGAGCAGTTCTTCCCCATCGGCCTCGAACCATTTTCCATTCACGTCCTGAGCGCGAATCTTGCACTTCATGGCCCGGGTAACGTTCTCGCGGAAGTCAGGGAGGCTGAGGCAGCCTTCGCTGTGCGTCTGCCGGCCCTCCTTCTTGATGATCTCGGGATTGATGATCACCATCTTCGCCGCGGGATCTTCCTTGAAGGAGCAGTCGATGACGGCGATGCGCTTTGCGATCCCAATCTGCGGGGCGGCAAGCCCGACCCCATGCGCGGCGTACATGGACTCGAACATATCCTCAATTAGCTTCTTGAGTTCATCGTCGAAGACAGTGACTGTAGCGGAAGGCTTTTCCAGAACGGAATCGCCATACTTCACGATGGGATAGATCATTCTCTAAGTTTGCTCAGTACTCCGCGATCTGCTTGCGATAATTCCGGTAATTCCGTTCAAGCTCACCTGCAGAATCACCGCCAAATTTTTCCAATGCCACTTTTGCCAGTGTCAGGGCCACCATAGCTTCGCCGGCGACGCCTGCGGCAGGAACGACGCAGACATCAGAGCGCTCGTAAGCTGCTTTCACCGGCTCGCGCGTCGCGAAATCCACTGACTCCAATGGGCGGCGAAGCGTGGAGATCGGTTTGAGATAACCGCGAACGACAACGTCCTCGCCATTCGAGATGCCGCCTTCGATGCCACCTGCGTTGTTATGCGCGCGAGTGAAGTCAGTGAAACTCTCGCCGCCGTTCTGGTTTTTACGGCCACGCATATAGCCGATGGCATCATGCACCTCGGAGCCAAACGAGACTGCTGCCGTGACTCCCCGCCCGATTTCGACCGCTTTTACCGCCTGCAGCGACATGACCGCCGCCGCAAGTTGGGCGTCGAGACGCTCGTCCCAATTCGCATATGTGCCAAGACCGGGCGGGACATGATGCGCGATTACCTCAAAGACGCCGCCGACGGAGTCTCCAGTACGCAGCGCCTGATCGACTTCTTCTTTCATGCGCTGTTCAGCCTGTGAGTCTATGCAGCCGAGAAGCACTTCCTGTTTTTGGGCCATCAGCTCTACTTCTTCCCATTTCGGGCTGCCAACATAAGCGGCTTTGCCGACGGCGATTACATGGCTGAGCACTTCGATTTGGATGGTCTTCAGAAGCAGCTTGGCAACCGCTCCCGCAGCCACCCTAGCCGTTGATTCGCGCGCCGACGCTCGTTCCAGTACGTAACGCGCTTCCGGCAAGTTGTACTTGATTGCGCCAGCAAGGTCGGCATGTCCAGGACGCGGGGACGCCAGTCGCTTGTGTTTTGCCGGATCGCCCGCAGCTACGGGCAGCGCCTCTTCCCAATTTTTCCAGTCACGGTTCTCGATACGGATCGAAATAGGTGATCCAATCGTCTTGCCATGACGCACGCCTGAGATGAAGTGAGCACTGTCGCGCTCGATGCGCATGCGTCCGCCGCGTCCATAACCCTGCTGGCGCCGCCAAAGTTCGCGATCGACGAACTCCGGATCAATCTCTATGCCCGCAGGAATGCCGGAAATAACGGCGATCAGCGCTTCTCCGTGCGATTCTCCGGCAGTGCAAAAACGCAACATTGTCTCGTGATTTTATCGGACTTCAATACGAACTTCGAACCCAGCGGAGCGAACACCAAGGCCAGATGCGGCTGACAGCAAGGAACGTTCATATTCCTGCTTACACGCTGCGGCCTATTCTTCTGAGCCTCGTGCCCTTCGTGTTCGCCTCTCTGGTTCAGTACTCCCAGGACATGTCTGCCCCTTTAGGCGCACTGTTCTTCATGTGCTCGGCGACCTGGGGAAGGATGCGCTGATACATCGTCGCAATCGACTCCGCCGCACTAATGTTTCCTCCGCCGGCATAGCAGTGTGGCTGGCGATAGCCGTATTCAAAAGTTCCCACCCGGTATTCGTTTTTTGCGCTATCGAGAAAATCCTGGACCATGTGCACGGCGTTGTTCAGATACCACGTGTCTTCGTCGCCGACTGTGATGTGAAGCTTGCCCGCCAGCTTCGGCCCGAGCTTCTCCCAATCGCGCTGCATGATGTGGTTCAGGTCGTAGTGTTCTTTCCAATAATCAGCGACTGAGGAATCGATGACTCCGGTTTTGGGATCCCAGATCGGTTTCGGATAGCCGTCGGTTCCCGCCGGACTGAAGACCGCCTGCCAGATGCCCCACTGCTCGGTCGAACGGCCGTGAGTCCCCATCACTTCTTCTCTCCGGACCGAAGGCTCCATCACTGCCAGCAAGCGTCCGTCCGGCCTGCGCATTTCGGCGCGAGGCACACGTCCGAACGGACCTTCATCCCAGAAGGCGTTCTTGTCCTGGTAGATGTTCACGATCTGGTATCCGCGAAAGTCAATCGGATCGGGGCAGAATCCCCACGTACCGTTGAAGTCGTCGGGATAGAACACCTGATCGGCGATTGCTTCCCAACCGCCGGTTGAGCCGCCGGTAAGCGCGCGCGCCCACGACTGGCCGATCCCGCGGAATCGTTTTTCCACTTCGGGAATCAGTTCCTTCAGGATAGCGTCGCCATACGGGCCCAGGTTCGCCGAGTTCACCGCATAGGAGTCGTCATAGTAAGGGTTCGCATGCTGAATCTGCAGCAGGAGGAACTTCGGCAGACGTCCCCAGGTCCAATCCTGGTAGAGCTTGTATTGGTATTCCGCGCGACGGCGCTCTCCTCCGGTCATTTCCGGAGTCGGAGGCTCAGTGCGGAAAGAGTGAAAGTCCGATGGAAAATGACCATGATCGATGAGCAGAGGGTAATGCGCTTTGGGATGGTCGTCGAATCCTTGCGGAAGAACTACGATGGCTCCGAGATACATCGGAGTTCCCCAGAAGTCGCTCAGCAGCTTGCTTTGAATGCGAAAGTGCTTGACGTATTGAGTGTCTTTGGGAGCTTCGACCGGTGGGATTTTCTCGGTTAGCTCAATGCGAATAGTTCCTCCGGTGCGCGCATCAATGTGCACCTGTTTGGGCTTACTCATAAGGTTTCCCGGTTTCTCGTACCACTGCTGACCTTCTCCCATATCGGGAGGGAGTTTCACCGTATGCCCATCCGCGCGATGGTAAGTCTGGTAAATGTTGAGCACAGCCTGAACGTAGTAGTCGCCAGCGGGTAATTGATCAAGGCTGATGATTGGATATCCGAGAGTGGAGCCGTCGATGGTCGCAGCAGCCCCGGGCGCAAGCTGATCGACATCGAGTCCGAAGAATTGCGCGCTCTGCGCCTCCTCCTCGCGCAACTGATAGCGCGGTTCTTGCTTGTTGTCCTTGGAAATCCCCAGCATGATGTGCCCGTCCAAGGGACGTTCGCTGAGCGTTGACGGAACGAGAACTTCGAAACGCAGCTTGGCATTTGGCGGCACGCTCTGCGCGTCAACCGCAGCAGGTGCAAAGCAACATAGGGCGAGGAGTAGAAAGTGAATTCGCATTCGTTTCCTGATTATCGCGACCGAGACGAGAACGCTGCGTCCAGAAGCGCGGAAGGTAGATGGTAGAGGTTGCGCTCGCGGGCGGCAACATGCGACGTTGAAGTCGATGTCAACGGCAAACAATTCTCAGCCCCGTGTGGCCTGGCGAACGCTATGGCGGGCGGCTGTGCTTTACGCGCTCCTCCTGATCGCGTTCTGGTTTGCCGCCCAGTATTTCAACATGCCCGCGCGAATCCATGGGCATATGCCGAGCAGCTTTGCGGCCTTCGCAATGATTCTTGCTCCTTACTGGTTTTTTGGATTCGGTCTGGCGCAAATCCTTCGACAAAGACTGTCGGCAGCGTGGATGCGGGTGCTTCTGCCGGGCAGCTTAGCAATTCCTTACGTGGTATTCGCAGTCCCGCGGCACGAGTTCGGCGCGCTGTGGCTGTGTACCCTCTTTTTAATCCCGGTGAGCGCGGCGGGGATGTTCGAGTTTGCGCCAGCGAAGCCGGCTGACTCTCCGAAGTTCTGCTGGCAGGACTTCGTCGTACTCTCTATGTTTTTCCTGCCGGTGGAGTTTGGGCTGCTGAACGGCGCGTTTCCCTACTCGGGATTGAGCGCATTGCCGAAGCTGCTGCTGGTGGACGCCGCTCTGTATTCCTATCTCGTCGTCCGCGGACTCGAACGTGTTGGCTATGACCTTCGGCCGAGGTTACGAGATCTAGTCATCGGAGTGCGAGAGTGCCTCTTCTACACGCCAATCGTCATACCGCTCGGACTTCTGTTGAGTTTCCTTCATCCCCACGCACACTGGCCGACGCTGGCGCAAGCGGCGGGCGCGGTGCTGATCACTTTTGTCTTTGTTGCGATCCCCGAAGAGCTGTTCTTCCGCGGCGTCCTGCAGAATCTCTTGGAGTCCCGCATTGGACATCCTTGGTCGATGCTGCTCAGTTCTGTGATCTTCGGCCTTTCGCATTTCAATAAGCCCCTGCCATTTAACTGGCGCTATGTGCTCCTAGGCAGCATCGCGGGATGGTTTTATGGGCGAGCTTGGCGCAGCGATCGGCGGGTGGCCGCCTCTGCAACCACTCACACGCTGGTCGATGTGATCTGGTCTCTATGGTTTCGCTGAACGCGAAAGAGTGATGTCGCCGGGCGACCGCCGGAATAGCATAGTGTCATCGGATTTGGGAGAATGCCGGGCTTGTCGATGCAAAGCCTTGCAACTCTGTCATCGGCCGGGCCGAGCTCTTCTTTTGCAGTCAGCGACTTGCGAGTCCGGAAATCGGCAAGAAAAATGCAAAGCCCTTGGCTGGGAGTGTGTGCCATGAAGAGCCGTGTTCTGCTTGTCCTTGCGTTTTTGTGTCTCCCCATGCTTACCTGGGCGGACCCAACCGATCCGCAGATCGACCCCAACAACTGCACCGGCTCATTCTCGATCACTCTTCTAACTTCAGGCGTGATCACACACCTTGATCCGATTACAAACACCCAAGTCACCACCTTCGCTCCCTTGATCACTGCGGGTGGCAATGAGCCTGATCGTTGCATCGCCAACACCACTGGAAGCACGATTAACTCATTGATGGTTACGGGAGCCCTTGTCCCCAACACGACCGCCGCGGACTATAGCTGCCCACCGAGTCCATTGTTCGCGGGCTGCAGCATAACTCTTGATCCGACCTTGAACTTGGTCACGTATGACTTTTTCGGTGGACCAGGCGTCGCTGCAGGTGCGGAATTCGGGTTTACTGAGCTTGGCTTTGGCGATCCATCGGCCCCCACCCCACCGCAGTTTTCGCTGACTATGCCCGAACCATCCACCTGGGCATTTCTCGCGGCGCTGCCCGTGGTAGGTCTCATGCGCCGACGGAGGGTCGCCTAATCGCGATTATTTCTTTACCGGATTCGCCGCTAGGATCGCGCTGAATTCGGGATCTGTCTTGAGCGACAGAAACTCCGGATCCGTTTGGATGGCGCGCGCGGGATATCCGTGCGCCACCGCGTCCTTCAGCGCATGGATTGCGCCCGGGTGGTCTCCGGCCAACGTGTACACCACTGCCTCGTTGTAGATCTGGCTTACGCTGTTCTGATCGATCTTTCTCGCCTGCTGAATAAAGCGGATCGCATTCTTTGTGTCCCCGCTCTTTGCGTAGTACAGGGCGAGGCTGCCTAGCGTCGCGGCATCCCGCGGATTTGTCTTCAGCTCGTCGAGCGCGAGCGCAATAGCCTTGCGGTAGGCTGCATTCGCGTCTTCGCTACGCTTCATCGCGCGATAGGCGTCACCGAGATTGCCCATGTTGATCTGATCGCGTGGATTCAGCTTTACCGCCTCGAGGTAGGAATTAGCGGCATCGTCATATTTATTCAGATAAAAGAAGGCGGTTCCCAAATTGGAATAGGCGGAAGGCGCCGGCTTGAGCTGGAGCGAGTGCTGATATTGCGGAATGGCCTGGTCGTATTTTCCTTCCTGAAGATAGATATTTCCGAGCGCCTCGGGGCCTACCGAGTTTGAGGGATCCAGCTCTACCACTTTCTTGGCGTTGGCCTCAGCCTCTGTGTATTTGCCGGTGCCGAAGTAAGCCGTATATGCCTGGTAATAGTTCAACCATAGATATGGATTCAGCTCGATCGCCTTTTTGGCGGCATCGTAAGCGTCCGCGGGGCGATTCTGGCGCAAGTAGATTTTGCAGAGCTGGCGATAGGCATCATCCGAATTTGGCGCCAGAGTCAGAGCCTGCTTTAGCTCGGCGGCAGCTTCATTGATCTTTCCGGTGGAGCTATACACGGTCGCCAAAGTCAGGTGGACTTCAGGCAGATCGGGATTGAGTTGTTGCGCGCGTTCCGCGGCGTTAACGGCGCGTAGAGAAGCGGCGTTGTCGAAGGTCTTGCGATATTCCACCATGCTGGCTTCTGCCAGCGCCGCATAAGCCAAAGCGAACGATGGATCGGCTTTCACAGCCTGTTCGAACGATGAGACGGCTTGCTTCACCTTATCGACGTCGTCGGTTCGGCGCAGCAGGTTCTTGCCTTGGAGA
>JAFAUE010000500.1 GCA_019243475.1 Acidobacteriota bacterium
AGTGTGGCTATCGACGCAGCACCCACGGAGATCCCAGGCGAGACGGTCGATGTTCCCGGTGCACACGCGGAGCGCTCGGAGTACGAGGAAGCTGCAGAAACGGGACAGTCACTTGAAGCGGCGGAGATTGCCGGCGTGGAAAACGCGCCGCCTGCCGACGTTGCGGAGGTTCATGTGCACGGGGAAGAGCCCGCGCCGGAGCCGGAAGAAGTCGTTGCGCCGGAAGAAACCCAGCCCGAGGAAGCCAGCAAGTCCGAGCACTCGGAATAGCCGCGGGCAGTTAGTCGTCGCCGCACGTGGGTTGCGGTCGCGAGTTTGACAACGAAATGCGTTCCGTGAGGGTTGTGATGATCTAACGGGATTTTGGAGAGAACACAGGGCGGATGAGCAAAGTTCGAATCAACGATCTGGCCAGGGAGCTGGAAGTCAAGAGCAAGGCAATTCTTGACGTTCTTCCTCTCGTCGGCGTTACAGAAAAGAAGACGCACTCCAGCTCCATTGAAGCTGACGAAGCGGATCGTGTCCGCAAGCATCTTTCCGGACAAGGTGGTCCGTCGGCCTCGGCTCGCGATGGTGGCTCGCGCGCGAGCGAATCTGAGATCAAGACCAAGATCGATCTCTCGCACATTTCGAAGCCCGGCGATGTTGCGAATCTGCTGCGCAGAAAGGCAGAACCTCCAACTCCTCCCGCGCCACCGTCGCGGCCAGTGGCTACGCCTCCAGCAGCCGCAAAACCGCCGGCCGCGCCTGCTCCGCCCGCCGCGGAAAAAGTAGTCGCCGCTCCGCCTGCTCCGGCAGCCGAGCCGCCGCGTCGCGTGATCAAGCCTGATCTGTCAGTGCGGCCGACTTTTGCTGTTCCTCCAGCCAAGACCGGGAAACCGGAGAGTGCTGAACCGGCGAAGAGTGAGGTGGCCGCTCCGGCTGCTCCACAAACCCCGGCAGCGCAAACGCAACCTGAAGTGCAAGTCACACCGCCTCCTGTTCAGCCAAGTGCACCGGCGCCTGGCTCTATCGCCAGCGCTTCGCAGCAACAGCAGCAGCGTCCGCAAGCTCCTGCTGCTCCAGTTCGACGCGTGATTACACCGCAGACCGGACCACGACCTGTGTATACAGCTCCTCCGCAAAGCGCGAGGCCCGCAGGTCCGATGGGAGCGCAGGGATCTATGCAGCCAGGACAACGGCCGGGAGGCGGCATGCCTGTGCGCGGACAGCCAATTTTCCAGCGCCGTCCCGGAATGGGAGCGCCGCAGCCTGGGCAGCGTACGCCGATGCCCCCGGGTGCGCGCCGTCCGATGCATCCAACGCGACAATCACCGACTGGCCGTCCGATGGGCATGGGCGCCCCGGGACTCGTCCCGCCGCCGCCCGCGCCAGGAACTCGTCCGGGTGGAAGACCGGGAGCTCCGAGCAGACGTCCGGGACAACGATATGTTCCACGCGGAGTGAAGGAAGGCCCAATGAAGGGCTTTACTCCGCCGCCACGCTTTGGCCCCCAGGTTTCGAACGAGCCACTGCCCATCACGCGCAGCATCACGATCACCGAAGGAATCAGCGTAAAGGACCTCGCGGAGAAGCTCGACGTCCGTGCCAAAGACATCATTGCGCGGCTCATTCAGCGGGGCGTGCTGGCTACGGTAAACCAGACTCTCGATGCTGAACTGGCCAAAGACATGGCCCGCCAGTTTGGTGCGGATACCGAGATCATCAGCTTCGAAGAGCAGATGTCCAAAGACTCCGAAGCCGGCGTGGCCACTACGGATGGAGTCGATACCGCTGTCCTGTCGCGTCCGCCTGTGGTTACGATCATGGGACACGTCGATCACGGCAAGACCTCCTTGCTCGATTCGATTCGCGAAACTAATGTCGCCGGCGGCGAAGCTGGTGGAATCACCCAGCACATTGGCGCGTACAAAGTGCGAATCACCAAGGAAGATTCTCCGGCTTTCGGCCGGGAAATCGTTTTCCTTGACACCCCAGGTCACGAAGCCTTCACCCGCATGCGCGCCCGTGGCGCAAAGGTGACGGACATCGTGGTCATCGTGGTTGCGGCTGATGACGGAGTGATGCCGCAGACGCTTGAGGCCATCGACCACGCCACCGCCGCCAAGGTCCCGCTCATTTTTGCGGTCAACAAGATCGATAAAGCTGATGCTCTGCCCGACCGCGTGAAGAAGCAGCTTGCCGACCGTGGGTACGTTCCAGAAGCCTGGGGCGGCAAGTATGTTTTCGTCGACGTTTCCGCCAAGCAGAAAACCAATCTCAATCTGCTGATGGAAATGATCTGCCTGGTAGCTGATCTGCAGGAGCTCAAAGCCTCTCCCGATCGGCCGGCCTCGGGCGCGGTGCTCGAAGCCAAACTGGATCGTGGACGTGGCGCGGTCGCTACAGTGCTGATCCAAAATGGAACTTTGCGCACCGGCGATACCTTCATCGTCGGAAACACCTTCGGCAAGGTGCGTGCCATGTTCGACGACCGCAGCAATGCGGTCGATGTCGCTCCACCGGCTACCCCGGTCGAAATCCTTGGACTCGAAGGCATTCCCGAAGCGGGAGACACGTTCACCGTCGTTGCCGATCGCGAGAAGGCGAAGAACATAGCTACCTACCGCGAGCAAAGAGCGCGCGAAGCGCAACTGGCGAAGTCGTCGCGCGTTACGCTCGAAGGTTTGGCTGAGCAGATCAAGACGGCCGGGGTGAAGGAACTGCCGATCATCCTTAAGGGCGACGTGCAGGGTTCCGTCGAAGTGTTGGCCGACTCGCTGCAGAAGCTCTCAACCGAACAGGTGAAAGTGCGCGTGCTGCGCTCCGGCGTAGGCGCGATCACCGAGAGCGACGTCCTATTGGCGTCGGCCTCGAATGCCATCATCATCGGTTTCAACGTTCGCCCTGAGCGCAAAGCGCAGGAGCTGGCCGAGCAGGAGAACGTGGAAATCCGTCTGCACTCGATTATCTACGAGCTGCAGGACGAGATCCGTAAAGCGATGGTGGGCTTGCTCGAGCCGGTCTTCAAGGAAACATACCTTGGACGTGCCCAGGTGCGCGAGACCTTCCGCGTGCCCAAGGTGGGAACGATTGCGGGCTGTTATGTGCAGGATGGCTCAATTAAGCGCGATGCCGAAGTGCGCCTACTGCGCGATAACGTCGTGGTGTACAAGGGCCGCGTCGGTTCGTTGCGAAGATTCAAAGAGGACGTGAGCGACGTGCGCAGCGGGATGGAGTGCGGCATTGGCATCGCAGGTTATGGCGATATCAAGGTTGGCGACGTGATCGAAGCTTTCAGCGTCCAAAAAGTCGCAGCGGAATTGGGCGCTGCACGACCCCAGTTGGTGAATCAATAAGGTAGGAAACAGTTTTCCAAGAAAGGCGTTTGGAAAAATCGTTTCAAATAGGCGCGGCTTTCCGCGCCTTGTCTTTTGGACTGAACTCGGCGGGACGGGCCCAATACAATTCTCACGATGCCGATCGCAGTCCTCACCCTTGAATTGCGCATCGAAGGAGCGCACTCGCTTAAAGACAAGCGCCAGGTGCTGCGCAGTCTCAAAGACAAGCTGCGCTCCAGCTTTAACGTCTCCGTAGCCGAGTTGGAACAAACTGATCTCTGGCAGCGCGCTACCATCGGTGTGGTGAGCATCTCGGGCTCACGCGATTATCTTTCCGGACTCATGCAGCAGGTCGAGCGCGCCGCGACGCGAATTGCCAACGACAACGGAGCCGAAGTCACGGACAGTTTTGTGGAGATGGATTAGGTCAGAACCGTTGGCGGTAGCGAATGGGTAAACTTGTTGACATTAG
>JAFAUE010000150.1 GCA_019243475.1 Acidobacteriota bacterium
AAGCTGCCAAAACCGCGAATCTCGATCTTGTCGCCCGCGCGAAGCGAGTGCACGATGCTGTCGAAGATGGTCTCCACGATGATCTCGCTGTCGCGGCGGGTCACCTCGGTTATACGGGCAACTTCTTCGATCAGATCGGCTTTCGTCATAAGTTGTACATTCCACCTGAGATGCTGCGTTCCGTCAAGTGTAAACGCAGGGAAAAACGGGCTGTTGCAAATGAGGCGAGCCGTGCGAGCAGCCGAAGCCACGGCTGTGTCAGCGCCAGAGATAGAAGAATCCCGGATTGTTGGTCTGCAGCATCCGTGCCTGAGCGGGGAGTAGCTGACTGACGTCGCCGAACAAAATGTCGAAGAGGGTGCGCTTCCTTTCCTCAGGGTGAATAAGCGACGGTTCGCCGTGGATGCCGACGGCCTTGGCGGTCTCGTCCACCGCGTCCTGAAAACCTCCGATCCGGTCGATTAATTTCAATCCGAGCGCCTGGTCGCCGGTCCATACGCGGCCGCTGGCCATTGCCTTTACGTCGTCAACCTTGAGCTTGCGTCCGTCGGCGACGTCGTGGATGAATTGTCCGTACATTTCATTCACCAGACTCTGCAGGTAGTCGCGCTCGGCAGGCGTCATCTCGCGCGCCGGATCACCGGCATCCTTTAGTTCACCCGCGGTGAAGATTACTTCCTTCAGCTTGGCCCAGTGGAGGAGGTCACCATAATTCACCCACTCGGCAATTACGCCGATGCTCCCCACCACGCTGGCGCGATTGGCGTAAATCTTGTTGGCGCCGGAAGCGATATAGTACGCGCCGCTTGCGCCGACGGTTTGAATAGAAGCCACAATGGTTTTTTTCTTTTGGTCGCGCACGCGTTTTACCGCGTCGTACATTTCCTGTGAAGCTGCGGCTCCGCCGCCGGGAGAGTCGATACGCAGGATGATTGCTTTGATCGAAGAATCATCGCCATACTTCTTCAGCTCATCGACGAACGGCTTGGCCTGCAGGATTACGCCTTCCACGTCGAGCACGGCAATCTTCTCGCCGCCGAGATCGAAGTCGGAGCTGTTGCGTGCGCTGAAGTAGAGAAGGGAAAAAATCAGCAGAGTAAAGGCAAAAAAAGCTGTGCCGCCGATCAAGATCCAGAGCAGCGTCTGAGGCCGTCGACCGTCTGACATAGGCAGAGTCTAGCACCGGCCGCTCGATTGCCCGGGCGGTACAGGGTGGAGTGCTGAAGTCATGGCGGCGATCTCGAAGACAAATAACCACACAGGACACGAAGGTTCACGGAGGTTGGAAATTTCCTCTGTTTTCGAATGGAATGCTGCTGCTGGGACAAGCTGCGCTGCTGCTCTTGCTTTGGCCAAACTACGCCAACCTGTGTAATCCGTTGTTCATCCCATTAGCAACCGCAAAGTTAGCTTGATAGAACCGCAGTTGACTTGCGCCTTTCGTCTATGGCCCCCGATTCTTTGAAATCGCGGTTCTTACGGCGACCGTCTACTACCTTGCATCAGCGGCTACTGCGCTACTCGGTGGGGATTGCCCTGGCCGTGGGCTCGTTGTTCGTAGCAAAGCTGCTGGATAACCCACAAATCCCCCTGGCCCTGATGTGTACCTTCGCCGTTCTCATCAGTGCTCTGGCCGGCGGGCCGGTCGCGGGATGGCTGAGTCTCGCCGTGAGTGCTGCTGGCTTCTGGCTTGTTCCGCCGCCTGGCGACGCAAGCAAGAGTTCCATCCTGGTGCTCTGGTCAGCTTACGTGGGCCTGGGATGCGTGCTGGTGGAAGTGATTCGGCACATGCAGAGCGAGCGCCGGAAGCTGCTGGAGCGCGACGAACGCCTGCGACTTGCCGGCCGCGCTGCTCGCATCTGGTTCTGGGAGTGGGAACTCAAAAGAAATGTCTTGCGCTGGTCGCGGGAAAATGAATCCAGCCGCGAGCAAGCGCATTTTCGCGAGATGCCGCTGGACGCTTACCTGAAGGAGCGTGTCCATCCCGAAGACCGCGACCGACTACTCACCGCCCTATTCGAGTCCGCGGCGCGAGGAGAGAGGTTGGAGATCGACTATCGCATTGTCGAAGAGGACGGAAGCCTGCACTGGCTATCCACGAAAGGAAAAATCTTCGAAAACAACGGCGCGAGCGTGATGCTGGGCATGGCATCGGAAATCACAACGCAAAAGCAGGCGCAGGAAGTTCGCTCGCATTATCGCGCGGTGTTGGGCAGCTTGATTGAGGGCGTTTGTTACGTGAACACCGCGGGCGAGATCCAGTACATCAACGGCGCAGCGGAGCGCATGCTGGGCTACACGCCAAATGAAATCGAGGGCAAGAAC
>JAFAUE010000424.1 GCA_019243475.1 Acidobacteriota bacterium
GGGGCTGTCTTCAATCCGTCGAATCAGATAGCGAGACATCGTGTCTGCCAGACCTTCGGAGCGCACCAGCACATGCACATGCCGGCAGCTTTCGGAAAGAAAGACCGCGGCCTGTCCGGCGGAGTTTCCGCCGCCAACGACGACGACTTCCTCGCCTCCGCACCACTGGGCTTCGACATTCGTCGCGCCGTAGTAAATTCCGGAGCCCTCATAGCGCGCCAGATTGTCGAGAGGCAGCCTGCGGTAGCGCGCGCCGCTGGCGATAACCACCGTCCGCGCGGGAATGCGCACGCCGCCATCGATCTCGACAACGTATGGCCGGCGCTTGCATGCGAGCTGCACTGCGCTGCGGGCAATCATGATCTCGGCGCCGAACTTCTGCGCTTGTGTGAAAGCCCGCCCAGCGAGTTCGTTGCCGGAAATCCCAAGGGGAAAACCCAGATAGTTTTCGATTTTGGAGCTGCAGCCGGCCTGACCGCCGGGCGCGTTGGTCTCGACTACAAGGACGTTCAGTCCTTCTGAAGCCGCATAAACTGCCGCCGCCAGACCTGATGGTCCGGCGCCGACTACCACCACATCGCGAATCTTGCTCTGGTCAACTTCAGCGTTGAAGCCCAAACAATCTGCCACTTCCGCATTGCTCGGATTGCGTAATACAAGCGTGTCGCGGCAAATCAAAACCGGAATGTCGCTCACCGCAACATGAAAGCGATCGAGCAGATTCTGGACGTCGGGATCCTGATCGAGATCGATGTAGGCATAAGGATGTCCGTTCCGATTCAGGAAACCCTTGATGCGTAGAGTATCTGGCGAGTGGGTCGATCCAATCAGCACCACGTCGCCGGCATGCTGCGCAATGAGCTCAAGCCTGCGATAGATGAAGGCCCGCATAAGAATTTCGCTGATCTCAACGTCGTTCTGCACCAGCGACTGCAGACCATGCCGGTCAAGCTCGATCACATCGCCCGGTTCTTTCATCCGCGCACGTACGAGGGAGCGGCGGCCGGCGAGCATGTTGAGCTCGCCGGTAAATTCACCCGGGTGGTGCACCACAATTTCGCGCTCGCCCTGCGGGGTCGGCTGCACAATCACAATTTGGCCGGAGATGACCACGAGAAAAGGAGGGGTAGGATCGCCTTGCTCGATCAGCGTCTCGCCCTGTGCAACATGGCGCTTTTTGCCTACAGCGGCGATGCGGTCCATCTGGGCGGAAGACAACTTAGGAAAGATGTACGGTAACCGTTCCGGCGCGATGGCTCCAATTTCAGACATGGCGGGCATTCGATGCGCCATGATACGCGCAGGACTCAGTCCCGAAGGGAGGTGAGCAATAAGGGATCGCAGAGAGCCCGGCTGAAGGCGACAAAGGTATCGAAGAAACAAGCATTTGAGCCTCCTGACCGCATGGTTTGGCGACATCTTTGCCAATCGCTTTACCCACGAGCTTCAACTCTGCATTTACAATTAAGGCAGCCCAAACATGCCTACAGTCTCCCCGGCGCCGACTTTTCAAAAGGAAAGCACCGTTCCAGCACACATGCAGGCCGCGGTGTACCACGGTGTGAACGACGTGCGGGTGGAGAGCGTTGGCGTGCCTCAGATTGGCCGCGGTGAAGTTCTTATTCGCGTAAATACCTGCGGCATCTGCGGGACAGATTTAAAGAAGATCCACACCGGCTCGCACTCCGCGCCTCGCATCTTCGGACACGAAACGTCAGGAACTGTGGCTGCCGTGGGCGACGAAGTGAGAGGGTTTGCCCCCGGCGATCGGGTGATGGTCTTCCATCACATTCCCTGTGGCCAGTGCTTTTATTGCCGGCGCAAAGTGTTTGCCCAGTGTTCCGTATATAAGAAGGTAGGCTGCACCGCTGGATATGAACCCTCAGGCGGAGGCTTTGCCGAGTACGTCCGAGTCATGGACTGGATTGTGCGCCGCGGGCTGGTGAAGATTCCGAGCGGCGTCTCTTTCGAGCAAGCCGCCTTCGTAGAACCGGTAAACACTTGTCTGAAGGCGATTGTCAGCATGCGTCTTGAACCAGGCGAAGTGGTGCTGGTCATCGGACAGGGACCGATAGGAATCATTCTTGCGGCGCTTGCCCGGCGAGCGGGCGCGCGCGTCATAGTTGCCGACCTTTACCAGCAGCGGCTTACAATATCTCAGCGCTACGGTCTGGAAGAAACCATCGACAGCTCCCGTGACGATGTGGTGAAACAGGCGCGCGAGCGGACCGAGGGCCGTGGAGCAGACGCAGTAATTTTGGCCGTCGGTGGTAATGCCTTGATTCGCTCCGCTATGGACGCCGTGCGCTATGGCGGGAGGGTGATGTTGTTTGCTCAGACCGCGCGAGGGGAAGCTACGTTCGACCCGGCGGCAGTTTGCGTCGATGAGAAAACTCTGATGGGCTCCTATAGCGCTTCGGTGGATTTGCAGGACGAGAGCGCACGTTTAGTCTTCGATGGCGAGATTGACCTGGCTGGGTTGATATCGCATCGCTTTCCGTTAAGCGAGGCTGTTGAGGCGTTGCACCTGGCTTCAAATCCGCAGCCTGATTCAATGAAGATCGTGATTCAGCCATCGCTGTGAAGCGCTTTCTGAACGAGGAAAAGGGAAGACATTTGAACGGGACCATGAAGGCCGCCGTCCTCTATGGCAAAGAGGACATCAAGATCGAGAAGGTGCCGATCCCTCGCCTCGATGAAGGCGAAGTCTTGATAAAGGTCCAAGTCGCCCTTACCTGCGGCACCGATCTCAAGGTCTATCAGCGCGGATATCACGCGCGCATGATTCAGCCGCCCGCGCTCTTCGGCCACGAACTCGCAGGAACCATCGAAGAGGTTGGTCCCGGAGTCAAAGAGTTTCGGCGTGGAATGCGCGTGGTTGCGCTCAACTCCGCGCCCTGCGGCGTCTGTTTCTTCTGCGCCAAGAAGCAGCCGAATCTCTGCGAAAACCTCTTGTTCAACAACGGCGCCTACGCCGAATACATAAAAGTTCCGCAGCGCATCGTAGCCGTGAACATGTTGCGTATTCCGGACAAAGTCAGCTTCGAGGCGGCCGCGATGTGTGAGCCGCTGGCCTGCGTTCTTCACGGCTTGAATGAAACCCACGCGGAGCGGGGCGACAGCATTGTGATTATAGGCGCCGGCCCGATTGGGTTGATGTTCATGCAGGTGGCCAAGCTAAGCGGTCTGCGCGTGATTGCCGTCGTGAAACGGGACGAGCAAGTCAAAGACGCGCGCCGGTTTGGAGCCGATGAGACCGTGCAGATATCGGCGGTTTCCAACCCCATCGAGGCGGTTCGCGCCCTCACCCCAAAGAAGCGCGGAGCCGATGTGGTGATCGAGGCGGTGGGCCGTCCGCAAGCGTGGCAATGGGCGGTGGAAATGGTCCGCAAGGGCGGCACCGTGAACTTTTTTGGCGGCTGCGCCAGCGGAACCAAAGTGGAACTGGATACCCAGCTGCTTCATTATTCGCAGATCACGCTTAAAGCCACGTTCCATCACACTCCCGAAATGGTCCGAAAAGCCTTTGACTTGATCACCCGTAATAAGATTCAAAGCTCGGACTACGTTACCGGTGAAGCTCCGCTCTCTCACCTGCAGGAAGTGCTCAAACGCATGGTGGACCGCAGCGGCGAGATCAAGACCGCCATCATTCCAGGCCGGCAGTGAGCTTCGAGATGTCCTCGCGAGCAGAGAGCCACATCACCTCGGGCTGGGCAGCTCTGCCGCCGGAGTACTCGATTCCACAAACGGCGCCCTCACTTGAAGAGGCGAGGGCTTACTGCGAGCGCTTGGCGAAGAAGCATTATGAGAACTTCAGCGTAGCGACGTGGTTTCTTCCCGCAAAGCTGCGCCCGCATTTCTACAGCATCTATGCGTATTGCCGGATTTCCGACGATCTGGGAGACGAGGTCGGAGACCCCCAGCAATCGCTCGCGCTGCTCGACCAATGGGAAGAGGAGCTCGACGCCTGCTACGCCGGTGCGCCGAGGCATCCCGTTTTCGTTGCCCTGCGGCCCACGATTCTCGCCTGCAGTATTCCTCGGGAACCCTTTGCCAATTTACTGAAGGCCTTCCGTCAGGACCAGACGGTCACTCGCTATGAGACCTTCGACGCGCTGCTTGGCTATTGCGTGAATTCCGCCAATCCTGTCGGACGTCTTGTGCTCTACGCCTGCGGATACTCTGACGCCGAGCGGCAGCGGCTCTCCGATTTCACTTGCACGGCGCTGCAGCTCGCCAACTTCTGGCAGGACGTGTCGGTGGACTACAGCAAAGGCCGCGTCTATCTGCCGCTCGCCGATATGCAGCGCCATGGCGTGACGGAAGACAACATTGCGGAGCGCCGGTTCACGCCGGAGTTTCGCAATCTGATGCGCTTTGAAGTGGAGCGGGCGCGGGATTGGTTTCGCCGCGGGCATCCCTTAATGGGAATGGTCGATCGCCAGCTGGCCATCGACATCGAGCTGTTCACGCGCGGAGGCGAAGAGATCCTTAGCTCGATCGAGCGGCAGGACTACAACGTTCTTCGCTCACGGCCTGCCATCTCGAAACGGCGAAAACTCGCGTTGGTTGCCGGCGCCGCAGCACGTGCACTCTGGAGCAGGTTGTGAGCGATGCGCGGCTGCAGAATGCCTATGCAGTCTGCCGCAACATAGCACGGCGAGAAGCGCGCAATTTCTACTACTCCTTCCTCGCCCTGCCGTTGCCAAAACGGAACGCATTGTCGGCGGTGTATGCGTTCATGAGGCACGCTGACGACCTGAGCGACAACCAGAGCCTGTCATCGGTCGAACGTAAGCGGCAGCTTGACGCCTGGCTGCGAGACTGGCGCGACGCGCAATCAGGCTCGCCTACTGACAATCCTGTATTCATCGCGGTGCTCGACACGCAGCAGCGTTTCCAAATCCCGGCGGAATTGCTCGAGCAGCTGGTCGCCGGCACGAGCATGGACCTCGAGCACCCGTTGGAAGAGATGTCTAGCCCGAGTAGGGAAGCCGGGGGCACAGCATTGGCTTCGGTAGTGCGCGTGCATAGGACCTTTAACGACCTTTATTGTTATTGCTATCTGGTTGCGTCCGTTGTGGGATTGGTGTGCATTCGCATCTACGGATACAAGGATCCTCGCGCGGAGCTCTTGGCTGAGCGCTGCGGTATAGCCTTCCAGCTCACCAACATTATTCGGGATATAAAAGAGGATGCTGCCATGGGGCGCGTTTACCTGCCCGAAGAAGACCTGTCCCGATTTGGTCTTACGGCCTCAGACTTTCTCGAGGATGAGGGCCGCCGCCTGGAACCAGCCCGTTTACAAAAGCTGCTGGAGTTCGAATCGCAACGCGCCCGCCAGTACTACGATTCCGCCGCCGAGCTCATTCCGATGATCGACCGCGACAGCCGTCCTGCGCTGTGGGTGATTGTGACCATCTACCGGCGGCTTCTGGAGAAGATTGCCGCTCGAAACTATGACGTCCTTCATGGTCGCGTGAAACTTAGCTCCGGCGAGAAGTTGGGCATCCTCGCTCGGGGTATCATGAAATCAGTTTTCAAGACAATCTAGAGGTTTGCAATCAGCGCCTCCGTCTGCTTCGATCAGACTCCGGCTGGGTGCAATACGCTAACCGTCGGCAGTCCGCAAAAAAGATGAGTGCACCTGTAAATAAGGGAACTGTCGGCATTGTCGGAGGCGGTATTGCCGGCCTCGCCGCAGCCTGTGCTCTCGCTGACGCGGGATTTCCCGTTACGGTCTTTGAGCGACGGCCGTTCGTCGGTGGCCGAGCCTCTTCGTACGAGCATCCCGGAACGGGCGAGATCGTCGATAACTGTCAGCATGTGCTTTTCGGCAACTGCACGAACCTGCTCGACTTCTATCGACGCATCGGTGTCGTAGAAAAGATTCGCTGGTTTGACCGGCTCACTCTGATCGAACCCGGCGGAAGGAGGTCCGAGCTTTCAATCTCGTCGCTCCCTGCGCCGCTTCACTCGGCAGTTTCGTTCCTTAAAGCTCCGGCATTCTCCGCCGCCGACAAGGTCGCGATTGCCAGAGCACTCACTGCATTCATGGGCTCGCTTCCGCCTGATGGGCCGGAGCCATTTGCTCACTGGCTCGTGCGCCACAAGCAGACACCTCGAGCGATCGAGCGCTTTTGGAAGGCCGTGCTGGTGAGCGCGTTAAACGAGGATCTCGATCGTATCTCCGTGCATTACGCGGCGAAGGTCGTGCAGGATCTATTCCTGAAATCGGCAGAGGCAGGGAAGATGGGAGTCCCGACGGTTCCTCTGTCGGAACTCTACAGCGCATCCATCCAGTACCTCGAAGGGCGCGGCGGCCGTGTGCTCTTACGAACGGGGATCGAATCAGTAGTCCCTGGGCAAGGCAAGATCGCGCTACAGTCCGGAGCTGGGGTCGAGAGTTTTGATCAGGCCGTTCTGGCGGTCCCATATCAGGCGCTAGGCAAGCTTCTTCCGGCACAGAACGGCACCGGAGATCTGAGCGCTGCGTTGCGCACGCAGCTATCCCGCTTCGAGAGCTCGCCCATTACTGGAATTCACCTTTGGTTTGATATTGAAATTACAGAACTTCC
>JAFAUE010000480.1 GCA_019243475.1 Acidobacteriota bacterium
TGGACCGGAGAGAACTCTTACATCATTGGACTGGCAAAGTATATGGCTGGTCCCGGAATGGAACGCATACGATACACGTGCGAGCGCTACAAGCTGCCGAAAACTACGCACGTGGACGTGCTCTCGTATTTCTCGATTCGCAATGATTGGGACCGGGAACATCCGGCAAGCGGAATCAAGAACCTATTCGAGGGGCGATACAAAATCCTGCAAGAGTTTGCCCGGCACGGCGTGGACGTAAGCTCCGAGGCGCTGCGTTATGCCTTCATCGGAAAGATCAGCGCGTTCTGGTACATGACCGGGCCCGGCACATGTCCATTCGGCGGGAAACCGATTCCGCTGCTGCCGGCGATCTACCGCAAAAGCGCCACCTGGGGACAATCGGGCAGGACTGGCGGCATCGGCGAACGTGTGATGAAGATGCTGTTCTACAACGGCTGTTCGCACGCAATCGTGCGCGCCGATATGCCGCTTGACGATGCCCTCGACACCTTCTATCTCGTCATGGTGCCATGGTTCCAGTTGCACGGACGCGATATCGAGTCATTCCGCCGCGATGGGGAGCGCACGACCATAGGCCTTGAAGGAGACGCGCAGATCGACATTGACTGGGCGAACAAGAAATTCTCAGCTTCACTCGGCGGCGCTCCTATTCTTTCCCAGGCAAGCACCTTCTGTCCGCTAGGCGAGGACCGCATTGCTTTCTATTCGATCTCGGCAGAGGAACTCACCGCGGCCCTTCTCGCAGGCTGGACAGCAAGCGAAGTCCGCGGAGCCAGGCTGTCGCTGAACGGACACGAACCGGCGTCGCTCAAAGTCGAAAGCGGCAAGATCAGAGTGCCGGTCGAGCCACGTAAGCCAGTCATGGTCTACCGGAATCAGGAGGCCATCGACCGGCTACGCCGAGGCGGCGTCTAGCTGACATTTCTCCCTCACTAGCCGACGGACTCATTTTCGTTAAATTCCCTGCGCAGGGAATTTAGCAGGGAATTTTTTCCCGCGAAAAAAAAATTCTTTCCGGAACGCGCATAAACAGCGGGTTTCCCACGACCACCAGGGAATTCGCAGGGAAATCGCAGGGAATCTCCTGCGTCCTCGATTCCCAGTCTGAACCTTCGGTCAGTTTTGTCCTTGACTGCAAATTTTTGGAATGCTAGCAGTTGGAATTAGGGCAAAGAGGCACTTCCTGGATGGAAGAGATCGTGTAGCCCACCCTTGCAAATGAATGATATTCACAGCCGCCGAAGGCTGAGAATACCTATAAAGTTCAATGTGGAAGGCCTGCTATCTGCTGATGCCGTCCCATTCAAGTTTGCCGACTTTGCTCACAAACGCGGCTCCTTAGCGTCCTGTAAGCGCGAGGTGACATATGACCATTGGTGTGTCCAGCCTCAGGTATGCCTTCCGCCGATTGCGCCGCAGTCCAGGCTTCGCCATTAGCGCAATCCTCACCCTTGCCCTGGGAATTGGGGCCAATACGGCGATCTTCAGTACCGTAAACACGCTGCTCCTCCGTCCCTATGCCTTTCCTGAACTGAACCGGCTGGTGCTGCTGCGGGAAAGTTCGCACAAACAGCCGGGGGAACAGCGCGTGGCTGCTGCCGACTTTTTGGATTGGCAACGCCAGAGCAAGACATTCGATCAATTCGCCGCGTTTCGCTTTGGCTCATTCAACATGGGCGTGGAAGGCGATGTTGCCGCGGTTGAAGGCTATACCGTCAGCCCTAACCTCCAGTCGATGATTGGCGGTCAACCTCTGCTGGGAAGAACGTTTCTTCCGGAGGAAGGACAAGAGGGCAAAAACTCGGTCGCAGTCTTGAGTCACACGACCTGGCGTGACCGTTTCGGCAGCGCCGCCGACGTGATTGGAAAGACCATAACGATCAACGGCAGAAACACGACGATCATCGGCGTCATGCCTGCAGGCTTTCATTATCCGCTGGGTGCTGAGATATGGATGCCCATGGCTCTCTCTCCCGCAGATGCCGTCGATCGCGAGGCGCGCAGTCTTTATGTTCTGGCGAGACTGAAGTCAGGCATCTCGATGAAGGCAGCCGATGCCGAGCTGCAAGCCATAAACGCTCGGATACAGCAGCAATATCCGGCGACGAATTCCGCACGCGACATTTCCCTGCTCCGGCTGCGCGAAGAGCAATATTCTTATACGGCTCCCATGTTCCTCGTCCTGCAGGCGGCAGCCCTGTTTGTTCTGCTGCTTGCATGTGCCAATCTGCTGAACCTGATGCTTGCGCAGGCGGTAACCCGCACCAGAGAGATTGCCGTCCGTAACGCGCTCGGAGCGAGCAAAGCGCACTTGGCACGGTTGTTTACGGGAGAAAGCTTACTCATCTCGCTGCTGGCGCTGGCAATCGCCGTAAGTGTTTCCATCGCCGCCGTAACCGCGATCCGAAACGGGATGCCGTACGGGATGACCAAGTGGATCGCCGGATGGAGTGAGATTCACGTTGACTCGCGCGTTTTGTGGGTTGCGGGCGCACTAGCCTTGGCACTGGCCGTCTTATTTGCCATAGGACTCACGGCATTTGGATCCAAGGTCAACTTAAACCGGGCGCTCAAGGAAAGCGGCGGAGCAACCACTGGCGATCGCCGGCTGCATCGCGCGCTGGCCGGACTTGTGGTGGTGCAGATTGTGCTCTCAGTTGTTCTGCTTGCCGGAGCCGGGTCCGCGATCCACAGTTTCTTCAGCCTTCAAGAGCTCTATCGCGGCTTTAATCCAGACAATCTGCTGGTGCTTGAGATCTCGCTCCCAAAACGGGACTACTCACAGCCCTCCAAAATAGTTGGGTTCTATGACAATGCCGTGCGCTCCGCGCGCGCGCTGCCCGGAGTGGCCTATGCGACCGTCGCGGCAAATCTTCCTGCCAGCAACGTGGAGAGCGAACGGGTGCGCTTCGAGATCACTGGGCAAACATCTTTACGTCCAGAAGAAATGCCCTCTGCGGACCTGCAGGTGGCCAGTGCGGACTTTTTACGCGCTTTGCAAATCCCTTTGCTCCAGGGACGTTTCATATCCGAGTCGGACGGCCGTGAGTCCGCTCCAATCGCGGTAATCAGCCAGACAATGGCGCGCAAATTTTGGCCGAGCGGAGGCGCCATTGGGCAATCGTTGCAGCTCGGCGTCAACTCTGCTCCGGCAACAATCGTCGGAGTGGTGGCCGATGTGAAGCTGAACTGGTTCGATCCCGAAATGCGACCCACAATCTATGTGCCCTACACGCAGCGGCCGCGCAACTCGATGCGTTTGCTGCTGCGCCAATCCGGCGGAGGATCAACTCTCCCAAATGCTATTCGGCAGGCGGTGCAGCGAGTGGATTCGAATGTCGTGTTGAACGATCCGCACCCATTCACGCGCGAGATAGCCGACTCACTCGCCCCGATCAGGATTGTCGGATGGCTGATGATGGTTTTTGGAGGAGTCGCTTTGACGCTCTCTACGATCGGCGTTTATGCCGTGCTCGCCCACCGGGTTGCGCGTCGCACGCGTGAATTCGGATTACGGCTGGCGATGGGTGCGACGTCGGAGGATTTGCTTCAGTTGATCCTCCGCGAATCGCTGAAGCTCGCTGGGACCGGTTTGCTTATCGGCATACCCCTGGCTATCGCCGTGAACATTTTCGGCGCCAGCCAGTTGTTTGGATTGAACGGTCTGAATGCATCTATGTTGCTGGCCTTCGCGGCTGGAATTCTACTTGTCTCAGCCGCAGCAGGATTCTTCCCCGCACGACGGGCGATGCGCTGCGATCCCGGTGAGGCCTTGCGTTATGAATAGCGGAATGTGGAGCTCACTGCGAGACCCTCCACGGCGATGCCGTCTGCCAGGACTTTAATTGTGCCAGGGCCCACTTGGTTGATTTGTCGGCGTGGCAAGTGCTGCATGGATTTGGAATCCCGAATTGATCGGTGAGGGTTGGCGAGATGAAGCGGAAGGTGTGGCTGCTTACGAAATTATCACCGAGCGTAATGGCGATTTTCGGCATATGGCAGGCGGTGCATTCGCTGCCGGCGCTGCCTTCTTTGTGGTGCGTGTGTTCCGCAATCGTCGTGTGAGGCCCGGCTGGCGATTGCGGCGTATGGCAGGTAATACAAAGTTGATTTCCAACCGCTCCCAGGTTCGACGGGTTCTGGTTGCTGTGGACCTGATGACAATCAAAGCAGCGCACCTGGCGGTGATACATCATGCTCTGCGCAAAATCGTTGCCTTGCATGCGATTCTTGTGCGCGCTTGAGTCTGCCCAATAAAAGAAGTTTGTAATCCCCAGCCGATGCTCTTCCAGATTCCAGTAATCGGCGAGCCTTTCGCCGGGAAGGAAGCCGACGGGCCAGTCGAAATACTTGCCTTGAATTGGATTCGCGGGCGGTTGTCCCTGGCTATGACACTGGATGCAAACGTCGTTGCCGCGCACCCAGTCGAGCCGCTCCGGGTTGACAATATTCTGGTTCGTCGGATGCGCCACGTGCACACTTCCCGGCCCATGACATTTCTCGCAGCCGACGTTCCACTCCGTGACCTGCTTGGTCTCGATGTTGTAGT
>JAFAUE010000072.1 GCA_019243475.1 Acidobacteriota bacterium
GTAATGGCGCCTTTCGTAATCGCCTTCCATGCCTCTTTCAAATTTTCCGGTTTTGCAGGAATGGCATTTTGGATCATGGTGGCGGTCGCCATTAGCGGCGTGATTGGGCGCTACGTGTATGGGCAGATTCCTCGGTCTATTACCGCCGCCGAGATCTCGATGCGCGACCTGCAGGGCCAACACGCAATCCTAGGGCAGAGACTTGCACAACAGAAGATTGTCCCGGTAGCGGACATGCAATTTCTGCTTCGGCTTCCGAAACCAGAACGAGTCTCAAGAATGTGGTTGCTGACTGCGCTAGGCTACATGATTGCGCTGGACATCACGCGTCCTCTGCGCGTGGCGCGCGTACGCCGGCATGCGCTCACGTTCAGTGGCAAATTGCGCTCCATAGCCGGCTTCCGTCGCACTGGCAACTGGGACCTCGAGTGGGCGATCGGCGCAGTGCGCGATCAAGCAAAACTCAGCAAGCGCATCCTTTTTCTGTCCCGCGCACGCGACGTTTTCCAGTTGTGGCATGTGATCCATCGGCCGTTTAGCTATTCCTTTCTAGTGCTTGCTCTAATTCATATCGCCGTCGTTAGCGTACTGGGATTCGTGAGGTGGTAACTCATGGATACTTATGTCACATTTGGTGTCGCGGCAATCCTCACGCTTTTCTTTCTACTGCGCTATGTATCTCGGATGAAGCGCAGGGAAGCGGCTGCGCGCGCCGCTGTCGCCCGCGGTGAATTGTTCTCCGACGGACCACGATCTCAGCATCCGCACATCAATACTTCAGGTTGCATTGGCTGTGGTGCTTGCACTCAGGTGTGTCCTGAAGGCGATGTTTTAGCAATGCTTGGTGGAAAGGCTGCCGTAGTAAACGGTCATAAGTGTATTGGCCATAGCTTGTGCGCCGAGGCATGCCCGGTTGGAGCCATAACCATGGTGAGGGCCAGCGCAAGCATGGAGGCGGATATGCCGGCTTTGTCCCCGCAGTACGAAACCAACATCCACAATTTATTTGTTGTTGGAGAACTTGGGGGACTGGCGTTAATCAAGAATGCCATCAATCAAGGTCGAGAATGTATCGATACCGTCGCCGCCAGAATCAAGGGGAACGGACGGCGCATCAGAGATGCTTACGATGTAGTGATTGTGGGCGCAGGCCCGGGCGGAATCAGCGCCTCTTTGCGTGCAATTGAACATAAGCTGAACTACATAACCCTCGAACAAGATGAGGTTGGAGGCACGATAGCAAAATTTCCTCGCCAAAAACTCGTTTTGACCAGTCCAGTCGAACTGCCTCTCTACGGAAAGATGACGAAAAGAGAGCTTTCCAAAGAGAACCTTCTCGCTATATGGCAGAAAGTGCTTAGCCGCGCTGATTTCAAAGTTCGGGCGGGAGAGAAGGTTAACGAGATAACTAAGGACAATGATGGGGTGTTTGAGATCGTGACTCCAAAGGGGCAATATCGGGCGCAAGTTGTTGTCCTTGCCCTCGGCCGAGCCGGAACTCCGCGGAAGCTTGGAGTAAAGGGTGAGGATTTACCCAAGGTTATGTACCGCCTTATTGAAGCAGATCACTACAAGAACAAGAAAATCGTGGTTGTCGGTGGCGGGGACAGTGCCGTAGAAGCGGCTATGGGGCTTGCCCATCAGCAGGGGAATCAGGTTACCCTTTCCTATCGTAAGGAGTGCTTCAGCCGAATCAAAGACCGCAACATGCGCCGCGTTCAGCAATGTATGGCGAACGGCAAAATGCAAGTCATCTTTAATTCTGTACCTGCTGAATTTAAGGAGCGGTCTGTTGTTCTTGAAGTAAATGGCTCATTGCAGGAGATTCCTAATGATTACGTATGGATTTTTGCCGGCGGTGTTCCGCCCAGTGACTTCTTAAGAAGGATCGGAATACAACTTGGAACGCGCGATATAACCCTTGAAGCGGCGAAGGAAGCCAGACAAGAGGCTCTTTTCCGAGGACAATTAGTTGAAGTCTAGTTGGTATTTAAACCTCAAACTGGTCCTGAGGCCGTCTTGATGCCAGGCGTTACGCGATCGATTTCACCCTATACCGTCAAACGCACGAAGCAGCACAGGGGCAACCGGCACTGGTTGGTTGCCGGTACTTTTTTTATAGCCGTTTGTTTTGCGACCTTACAAGCGCTTGGATCGGATATTTCAGGTTCGGTAATCAACAAAACCAAAGACAAGCCGGCTAGCGGCGATGACGTTGTCTTGCTTTCCCTCTCTAGTGGAATGCAGGAAACGGCACGTACTAAGACTGACGCATCCGGCAGGTTTCAGTTGGCCGTACCGGATGAAGGCGTACAGCACCTTATTCGCGTGGTTCACCAAGGCGTGAACTATCACAAGCCTATTCCTCAGGGCACGAATTCGGTGGTAGTCGAGGTGTACGATGTCGCTCGCCAAGTGGAGAAGATTTTCGGCGAGGGACGTGTCCTACGGTTCCAGACCGTAAATGGACAACTGCAAGTTTCGGAAATGTACATTCTGCGAAATGAATCCATTCCACCTCGAACTCGCATGAGCGATCGCACCTTTGAAGTCACCCTCCCCGGGGGTGCTGAGGTTGAATCAGGAATGGCTGCGGGACCCGGCGGAATGCCTGTCACCAGCGCACCCGTTCCAACCGATCTGAAGGACCATTATGCATTCGTGTTCCCAATTCGACCTGGCCGAACGCAATTCCAGATCACTTATCACCTGCCGTACAGTGGCAACCGTGCGTTCGATCTGAACTTTGATATCCCATTCGCGGAACTGGGAGTAATGTTGCCCAAAAGTATGCAGTTCAAGGCTACGGGGGATGCTTTTCAACCGGCACCCGAGGAGTCCGGAATGAGCACTTATGTAGTGAAAAGCATTTCACCTGGTCAGCACGTCGCTTTTATCGTTTCTGGAGATGGAATGGCTCCAGTCGATGGCCAAAAGTCTAATCGTTTGAGGCCCGATAGGGCTCCGGGTGGTGGCTTAGGCGGACGAGTCGAGGGAGATGCGCCAATAGGATTTTCCATGACCGGGTACGTTCTTGGCGGCCTGATAATCGCATTAACATCCGGCGCCTACTTTGTCGCGCGTCGTCCCGCCTTAGTCCGAAGCAAAGCTCCAGAGCATTCCAGTTCGCCGAGTGCCACAGCCTCGGAAGCTAGAGATCAAACGGTTTCTCGGCTTGCCACAGTTTTACCACAAGCGCCGGCAGCGCGCTCGATCTTGGTTCTCGACCTTCTCAAGGAAGAGTTGTTTCAGATTGAAACCGAACGTGTGCAAGGTACGCTTTCGGATCAAGATTACAATCAGCTTAGGACCGGCCTCAACGCGTTGATGCGCCGACACATGGCGTAACGTTCGTGAGCAGCTCTCCGGTTTCAACATCCGCAAAGCGAGTTCAATCCCCAGCAACCGGGTTGTGCGATCAATTCGGCGTGATGGCGCAGTACCGCGTCCAGAGCGACATCCGTATGAGGAGTTGGCATAATCATGACTGCCAGATGTTTCCGTGGTCCAACATTTCGGATTCTAGGAAGATGTTCCTACCTGCGCGCCCGGTTGCGCCTTCATGCCTTCCATGAGCCCACATTGCTTTACCAGAATGGAACTGCACGACTACAGGGCGGATGATTTCGATTCTCTGTGGGAACTCGACCAGCAATGCTTTCCGCCAGAGATTGCCTACTCGCGGCGTGAACTCTCCTACTATCTGAAGAAGAAGAGCGCCGTTGTGCTGGTGGCGTCGGACGATGCGAAGCTGTTGGGCTTTGCCGTGGGACACGTGGACGCGCGCGGCTTCGGGCATGTCGTCACCCTCGACGTGGCCCCCGGCGAAAGGAAAAGAGGGCTGGGATCGACGCTAATGCAAGGCTTGGAAACGCGCTTTCGCGATGCGGGCTGCGGGTCGGCATTCCTGGAAGTCGCCGTGAACAACCGGGCGGCGCTTAGTTTCTACAAGAAGCATGGCTACACAGTTCTGAAGACTTTGCGGCGGTACTACCCGGGCGGACTCGACGGCCTACTGATGGGCAAGCAGCTGGAGTAAGAGCAGGGAACAGGGACTTTATGCGGAACGGCGCAGATTGTTTATTTTGGCCCGCACGTGCTGGCGCACCAACTCCTTCAGGAGTACCGAGGCCAAGAAGACGCAGAGCAGAAGCATCTCCGGCTCGAGGGCGTAGCGGTACTTCGCTACGGGGTAAACCAGGTAATACGGAATCGGATACACGATCAGACACGCCGCAAAGAGCGCCCAACCGCGGGGGCGGCGTGTGAGCAGGAAGATGAGTCCCAACCATGCGGCCGCTGAGAAGGGCCAGAACTCCCATGGCTGCCACCACTCCTGCGCCTGATAAATCAACGGCGTGCCATCCCAAAACCAGAGCGTCCGGTGAAGTGTGAGTTGCAGGAATTCACGCGGGTATTTGTGGACAAAGTTGAGTGCCTGCGCCCGCGCCCATCGGATGTAGCCCTGCTCCCCGAGTTGTTCATAGCGATCGAGCTCGCGCGGATTCGAGCCGGGATGGAATCCGAAATAGCCCATGCCATTCGAATAGTGGTAGTTCCCTAAATGAAACTCGAACCAGAAGTTGCTGCGCAAAAACACGGGATGGCCGAAGACCACGTCATTGCGGATCGCCCAGGGCATTATCAGCAGAAGGCAGAGCGCGGCCGAATAGATTGCCTTCTTCGCTCGGTAGGGACGTTTTCCTGCGAGGAAAGCGTAACCGTAGGAAAACGGCAGAATGCTCAAAAGAGCGGGATTCGTGAGTGCCGTGATGCCCCAGAGAATGCCAAGGAACATCCAGTCTTTGGTTCTACCTCGTTCCGCCGCGCTGAGGGTGACGTTCAGGATCGTTGCAAGCAGCAGCGCGCTGGCTGCGAAGTCCCAGATCCACGATGCGGGCCAGCGGAAGAAGATCGGGCTTACCGTCCAGATCCATGCGGACCACATTCCTATTTTGGGACCGAGCGTCCGGCTGCCCAGCCGGTAAATCGCAATCCCCGTGGCTGCCGCCATGAGACATTGCAGTCCGAGCAGAAGGAGCGCCGAGGCACTGGTGTAAATGCCGAACAGCCTGAAGACAAGGGCGACGATGCAAGGATAGATTGGCGCAATCCACGCAGTTGGCCCGGTATCGTGCAGGAACGGGGAGCTGAAGCCTTGTCCGCGCGCCAGGTGAGCGGCGATGCTCGAGACCTCGAGCGCGTAGGGATAGATCGCTCCCGGACGCTGTACGTAAGTCTTGGTCCAGAGCACGAATCCAAAACGCAGGGCAAAGCCGACGCACAATATCAGCCAATAGAGCTTCCGATGCGATTTCGCTGGGGATGGGGGCTCTACGGCGGCAACAGACATCACTCGAGTGTCGGAGAGGCTCGATGCGAAATCAATGGACAACGCGGGCAAGGGTCACCTGAAGAGCAACAGGCCGGATTCTAGAAAGCAGGGCAGCCGTCGGTCACTGCAATGTATAGCTGTCGAGGTCTGTGGGTTAGTGAAGGCGGAAGTCGACCTTTACAGATTGCGTGCTTGCAATCGGCTTGTCTGCCAGAGTCGCGGGCTCGTACTTCCAGCGGCGTACGGCGTCGAGTGCAGCGGCACGCAGCAATGGAGGTCCGGAGACAGCTTTCGCATCGGATACGCTCCCGGAAGCGTCGATCTCGATGTCCAGCAATACTGTGCCCTCGACGCGCATTTGCCGCGCGACCGATGGGTACTGAGCGGCGGCTGAATGCAGGATCTTCGCCGGGACCATTTTCTTAGGCGCCTGCGGAGCCAGGACCGCATTCTTGGCGGGGATGTGGGCTACCACAGAGTTGAGCACGTCCGGCCTTCCCAAAGTGGAATCACCCGCTCGCAGAGGCAGCGCCATCGGCGCCTCTTCTTCCGGAGGGTTCTGAGTCAACCTGCTGGAAGTGGCTCCGTGCCTCACCTGCACTTGAGTGTCCTGCGGACTGGCATCCGGAGTCGAAGCTGCAGGCTGCGCCTCCGGGTTTCCTAAACTGGGATCGGGCTGGACATCCAGCGCGGCCGGCTGCTGCTGTGGCGCCGGAGCTGCCTGCGCCTCAGCGGTCGTCCGAGAGGGCAGGCTGGGCTGCGTCGGACTCGGTTTTTGTACAGAGGCAGTGACGACAGAAGCAGGACTCGGTGAAGTCTCTGTGCGCTGACTCCAGTTGCGAAACTCCATGTATCCACCGCCGGCCAGTGCGAGAAATAGGAAGGTATAAAACACCTTCATGTGCTGCTGACGGCGATGCGCTGCACGGTTCGCTGCGCGAAACTGGGCGACGGAATCGAGCGTGGCAGTCTTCGAAGAATATCTTTCGCCGCTGTGCAAGGCCTCCGGCGGATTGAATGTGGCGACGGAATCGGCCAGCACGACCAGTTCTTCTTTCGCTTCTGCCATAGCAACGGGTTGAGGGTCGAGGCCTACGTGGGTCTTTGCCGTCTCAAGCTCGAGGGCGGGCTCGACGGCGTGCCCGTGACCATTGGTTAAGAAGGCACTAGATGTCGAACTTTCGGAAAGCTTCTCATCAGCCGGAAATTGGACGGGCCAGAACTCAGGCTGCGGCCGCGTGAATTCGACTTCTACCTGGTGGACATTTTTTACCACCGGTTCTACGGCAATCACATGGCACTCGGCGATGCGTCCGTTCTTAAGATTCTGGATCGTGAGTTTGTGCCCAACACGAACATTCGTGCTGGTGGAGAGCACGGCGCCGCGAACCATCAAAAATTGAGTGCGAGTCTCTTCGCGTCCGCCAAACTGGTCGCGGACCTCGATGGGCAGGGAAGCAGCGATTCGCGTACCACGCCGCCCGCGCGACGTTGCAGGCACGCGCGTACTGGTGTCCGCAGCGGTGATCAACGTTCCCGTGCCGGGACCCGCAGTGACAGCATTCGCGTGTAGTGGGTGATCGGCACCGTGCAAGTTGTTACGCTGCGTCATTTCGTCCTGCTAATAAATGAGTAGGTCGCTCACGATTACACCTTACTCATATCCTTACGGTCAGATAACGAAAGTGGAAGGCGCGAGTAGAGAGTGGGCATGTACTTTCGTGCTTTGCTGCACGCGCTTTAAACCACCAGCGCGGGAAAATTTCTGATGACAGCAGCCAACTTATTCATTACATTCAGCTCAGACCTTCCCCCGTGTGCAGCGATGTCGCCATTCATGTTCTGGATACCGTCGTACCCCTTGCCTTCGCCCGGCCGCGCTCGCTTGGCGACACCGTCGGGTCAATCACTTTCGTGCTCACCCGCCCGGCCACCCCGGGGTGCGAAACTACGACCGAACGACCGTTTGTAAAGCTTCCAGCGGTAAAAGTAATCCAACCAATCTCGCTCGGCTTTTCCATCAATCAGTAAATGCAATCCAACTCGCGCCGCTCAGAAAAGGGAAGAATGATCAGGAAAATTTGTTTTGCAATGTTGTTGTGCACTGCCGTGTATGGATTTTCAAAAGACGAAGGTGATCGCGCCAAACTGCAGGAGCGCCTGGAAAAATCGGGCACGATTCTCAATCAAATCACCAGCGCGCCGGATAAAGGAATTCCTCAGGACATCCTGGCTCACGCCGAATGTGTGGGCGTAATCCCCACGATGATGAAGGCTGGGTTCGGCCTCGGGGGAGAGTACGGCCAAGGGGTGGTAACGTGCCGCACGGGCAGAGGGTGGAGCGCGCCTGCGTTTTATCGTCTGGGAGGCGGGACCTTCGGACTCCAGATTGGAGGCGAGGCGGTCGATGTAGTCATGCTGTTCATGAATGACCGCGGCGTGGAGTCGTTGATGGCGCACAAGGTAAAAATTGGCGCCGACGCATCGGCATCTGCCGGCCCAGTCGGACGCACGGCAGCGGCGGATACAAATATCGCTCTCCACTCCGAAATCCTCACCTACTCCCGATCGCGTGGGATTTTTGCCGGTGTCTCACTGAAAGGTTCATGGTTCGAACAGAACGGCGGAGATACGCGCACGTTTTACGGACGGGAAATCAATTTTCGCAACATTCTGAATGGCTCAGTCCGGCCGCCGGCAGGGTCTGAGGCTTTCCTTTCGGCGGTGCGAAAAGATTTTGGCGAGGCAAAGATCGCGGCACGCAAGTAGTCTGTCGGGTCTGCCCCTCTGTCTGAGCTTGCTGTTTTAAGCAGCGCAATGCTACCGTCGCAAGTTCCCGCATGCGAGAGAACCTCGAGTACGGGGCGGTTTGGCTGCTGGTCCGCACACTGGGCGCTTTGCCGCGCAAGCTGTCTCGCGCTCTGGGGATCTCTCTGGCTCTGGGTGCCTACGCGCTCATGGGGCGGCTGCGCCGCGTAGGCATGCGCAACCTTCAAATTGCGTTTCCTGACATGCCAACCAAGCGGCGTCGCGCAATCCTGGTCCATTTGTTCGTCGGGCTTGGTCGACATCTCGCGGAGTTCTGTCTGCTGCCGCGATACACTCCCGAGAATGCGCGCCATGTGGCTGCGTATGACGGCTTCGAGAACTATGACTCTGCCCGTGCCAGGGGCAAAGGCGTTCTGCTGCTGACCGGGCATTTCAGCGGATGGGAGATTGGCTCGTTCGTACATTCCCTTTTCGGGAATCCGATCAAGATCGTCGTCCGCAGGCTCGATAACGCCAGGGTAGATGCCCTTGTGGAGCGCTATCGAACGCTGCACGGAAACGAGACGTTCGCAAAGGAGGATTTTGCGCGCGGCCTCCTGGCTGCCATGAAAGCGGGAGAGACAGTGGGGATCCTAATGGATACAAACATGACGCCTCCGCAAGGGGTTTTTGTCGACTTCTTCGCCGTGCCGGCATGCACTGCGGTGGGAATGGCGCGAGTGGCTCTGCGCTCTGAGGCCGCTGTTGTTCCGGCGTTCACACTCTGGGACAAGACGCTGAAGAAATATCGCGTGCGTTTCGATCCTGCATTGGAGCTCGTCAGGACGGGAGATGACGAAGCCGATGCCGTCACAAATACCGCATTATTCAATCGAGTAATTCAGAGCTATGCCGCGCGTTATCCAGAACAGTGGCTCTGGGTGCATCGGCGGTGGAAAACCCGGCCACCTGGAGAGCCCTCGATCTACTGATATGGCTGACGGCATACCTCGCGCCCTTGGTGAGCTGGCCGCGCACTGCGGCGCACAGTTGATCGGCGACGCGACGGTTTTGATTTGCGGCATCGCCAGCATTGAGTCCGCAAAAAACGGCGATATCGTCTTTGCCGATAGTGAGCACAAGCTCAGCGCTGCGCTCGCCTGCTCTGCCAGCGCGGTCATCGCCGGCACCTTTGCCAGCGCCAAATCAACGACTAAGCCATTGCTCATCGCTGCGGATCCAAAGCTTGCATTTACGCGCGTCGCACAACTTCTCATTGAAAGTCCCAAAAAGGAAGGAATTGCACCGAGTGCTCAGGTACATGCATCGGCAAAGGCCGGTCTGCATGTCCGCATCGACCCTGGAGTGATTGTTGACGAGAGAGTCCAGATCGGCGATTTCAGTGTTATCGGCGCAAATTCGGTGATCGGCACCGGTGTCATGATCGGAGAACAGTGCAGGATTGGCCCAAACGTCACGATTTATCCCGGAACCGAGCTCGGAAATCGCGTAGTGGTCCAGGCGGGAACCGTGCTCGGCTCAACCGGTTTTGGTTATGTACGCGACGAGCGAGGCCGTTACCAGCTTTTTCCCCAGGTCGGGCGCTTGCTGGTTGAAGATGATGTCGAAATTGGCGCGAATTGCACCATCGATCGTGGTGCGCTGGATGCAACCGTCATTCGGCGGGGGAGCAAACTCGACAACATGGTCCATGTCGGACACAACGTTCAAATTGGTGAAGACGTCGTCATCGCCGCGCAAACCGGCATCTCCGGATCTTCCCAAATTGGGTCGCGTGCCATCGTCGGAGGGCAGGTGGGCATCGCGGAACATGTAAGAGTTGAAGACGGCGCGATTTTGGGCGCTCAGAGCGGTGTGCCTAGCAATAAGGTTATACGGGGTGAAGGAGTCGTCTTCTGGGGAACTCCGGCGAGACCCATCAAAGGCTTTCTCAAGGAGCTTGCCGTTCTGGCTCGCCTCGCTCGCAAACAAGACAAGTAGGCTCAACCAATGGCCGTGATCGTCGTAGGGGGACAAGCCAAGCACGTGGGCAAGACCAAACTCGCCTGTCAAATCATCTCCAGCTTTCCTGACCGGCATTGGATTGCGATAAAAATCGCGGGCCACATTCATCAGCCTGTGGGATCTGAGCTGCGCAAGGAAACCCCGGGCTTCTCAATTTGGGAGCAGGTCGAACCTCTACCGCCAAGCGACACAGCACGCTTTCTGGAGGCAGGCGCTCGGCGGGCGCTTCTCCTTTGCGCATCGGAACCGAATTTGCTTGACGCGTGGACTGCAGCTCGCGCGCTGGCGCCAGAGGGCACCGTCATCCTGGAGTCAACACGCGCTCCCCTCTTCTTAAAGCCTGACCTATTTTTGCTGGTTCTTGATCCAGCGCAGCCCGACTACAAAGATTCTGCACGGCAGCAGCTCGGGAATGTGGATGCGATCGTTTGGAATCGAACTCCCGGCCACGTGGGGGGGGCGACTAACGTTCCTAGTTTCCTCGCCCAAGAAAGTGGATTGGAACTGAGGCTGCAGGAGCGAATTCAAGCCATTATCACGGCGAGCTAAGCTGCGCGACCGGGCCAATCCAGCTGTGGTGTGCGAGTCCTGGACAAAGCCTGACTTCCGCCCTCCAGTGAGATCTTCGCAAAAGCAATGTTTAGGAGAAGTCCGGAGAGAGCGTCAATGAACTCTTCGGTAGAACGCATGATGAGATCAATTTCTTCGGAACTTAATCCAGCTTCGTGCATGGTCTCAGCTGTGAGTTGCGGAGCATTCGGCAGGTCGCTGGAAAAGATCATCGCCGATTCCCGCAGAGCATGCTTGTTCTCTCCATATAAAGGAGAAGACAACGAAGGTTTCAGGGCGGCCCAGTACGCATTCAAGAAGTCAGGCCACCGCGCAAAAGCCTGGTAATCGGTATTTATGAAAGGGAGTCCGAGTACCCGCTTCATTTCTTCGTACACCTTGCGAATCGGAGCCGGAGCTGCATCTTCGGTCACTCGGATCGGCTTTTCCTCAAATATGGGATGGTCCGCTCCAGCATCGGCTGTCCAGGTCCGGCTTGGGCCATCCTCGAATGCCTGCAATTGAAGCGCTGCGATGAGCAGCAACGGAGGGTTGTTGTAGTGAAACAGCTCAACAACTCCGGTAAGTTCGTGCTGTGCACCAGCCGTGAAATGAATCTGCCGGATGTGCTCGCACAAATCCGGAACGGAGAAATAGTTATGCATCCGCGTGTAGGCTTCTGCTCCCAACCTCTCGGCTTTGACGAAGAACTCGCGCGTGCCTACCGCCAGCCGAATCTGGTGCCACATCAATTCGAGGAACTTGGGAACGGAACCATATGCCTGAAAGATCAGGTTCACATGGGGTACACCCAGAGCAGACTTAATCTCCTGGTAGATTTCCAGCGTTCTTCCCGTTGCATCCCCTTCGCGCACGAAGGGTAAACGTCGTTTACGACTGGATGGCATGAAACATCTGATGTCCTCCGCAGGCAGGGTGATGTCAACTGGCCGAGTTACAACAAATTGACGAACCCAGCAGCTCTGGCGAAATCTTGGCTTAGTCTCTGCAGTCGATAAGATCTTCAGTCGTATCGAAGCGCCTGCACGGGATCGAGTCTTGCGGCGCGCGCTGCAGGATAGAGTCCCGCAAGCAAGCTGACCACCAGCGAAAATCCAATCGCGCCTAAGACGAGCCAGAGTGGGACGAGCCATACGTCGTCCGGCGTGAACTGCTGCTGACGCTGCATGTAGATGCGTGTCCCAAAATTGATGGCCCGGCCCATGAGCCAGCCGAGCAGGACGCCGAGCGATCCGCCCAGCACTCCCATGGCTCCGGCTTCGGTGAAGAAAAGTTTCTGCACGTCAGTGTCGCTGGCGCCGATTGCCTTCATAATGCCGATCTCCCGGCGGCGTTCCAGAATCGACATCACCAGCGTGTTGATAATCCCGAGGGAAGCCACAGCCAGGGCCAAACTGCCGAAGATTCCCAAAAAGAGATCGAGAATCGCGAAAAAGCGGCGCAGACTACGCGTGGCGTCGAGCAGCGAGAAGGTGTTGTAGCCCAGTTGCTTGATCTTGTCCTCCACGGACTCCACCTCGCTGGACCGATGGACGCGCACGATCAGCGCCGAATAACTATTCGCCAGCGGATCGCGATCGCCGGCGAGTCGAACTTGCGTTGCTTGCATGGGCTCAAGCTGCAGTGCGAGGTCGATGGGGACGTAGGCTCCGGCGCTTCCCGCTCC
>JAFAUE010000447.1 GCA_019243475.1 Acidobacteriota bacterium
TAGCCTGAACGGAGTTGTAGCCGCTGCAGGCGCCTAACCCGATGTACACCGTTTGCGCCATGGAGATCGTCTGGCTGGCCCCGATCTGGGTCCAGTGGCTTCCGTCCGGCGAGGCGTAGCTGGTGAACGTATTGCCGCTGCGCACCAGTTTTACCCAGTACGGCAATGCTGCCGAAGTGCTGCCCGGCTGCGTGGTCGAGCCCGACGGAGTGCTGCGGGTGTCGAAGTAGATGTAGTTGTAGTACGGCCAGTGCCCAGTGTTGGCATTGCGCGCGCCGGCATCGAGCGTTTCCCGAATCATCACGCCGGCCGAATCGAAGCCTCCGCCACCCAGCAGGCTAACTACCCGGGCCACGATGGTGCCGTCTCCAGTGAGCGGCTGATAGACAAAGTGCATGCTGTCGGCGGCGCCGTAGATCTGCTGGCCGACGGCCTTTATCGTAAACGTTCCATTGTTGAAGCTGGCATTGCCCATAACCGCGAGAGCGCCTACGTCCTGATCGAGCCAGCCGTTAGATAGAGGTTGTGCTGTGACCGTGAATGTGACCGCATTGCTCGAGTTCATGCTCGGAGCCATGGTCACTGCCAGCGCTCCCGAGGTAGCTCCCACCGGAATCGTGGCGTTGATGCTGGTATTGCTCCAGGAGTTGATGGTCAAGGGAGCGCCGTTGAGCAGCGCGGAGCTGTTGCCCTGGGTGCTGCCGAAGTTCGCGCCGCTGATGGTCAGCGAGCTGCCGATCAAGCCGGTGGTCGCCGAGACTGCGCTGATGCTGGGAGTCGTCGCTGCGGACGAAGTGATGGAAACGTTGTCGAAGACAGCAGTGGCCAGTGCCGAACTGGAACCGCTGCTGACGGCCAGACCGACATAGACATTGCCGGCCATGGCGATGGTCTGCGGAGTGCTGATCTGCACCCAGTTCACGCCGTCGAGGGCGGCGTAGCTGGTGAAGGAGTTGCCGGAACGCACCAGCTTGACCCAGTAGGGAAGCGCGGGCAGGGAGATGTTGCCGGACTGGCTGGTGCCGCCGCCGGCGCTGCCGCGCAGATCGAAATAGACGCCGTTATAGCCGGGCCAGACGGCGGTGATGGCGTTCCGCGAACCGGCATCGAGGGTCTCGCGCATCATGACGCCGGCGCTGGCATAGGTGCTGCCGCCCTGGAAGCTGGCCACACGGGCCACGATCGTGCCATCGCCGGAGAGTGACTGATAAGCCCAGTGCATGGAATCGGCGCTGCTGAAGATCCACGGCCCGCCGCCTTTCACCGTGAATGCTCCGTTGGCAGAGCTTGCGGTGCCTGCCGGAGTTACCGTGCCTACCTCGTTATCGTTCCAGCCTGGAGGAAGAGTCGCAGCTTTCACGGTCAACGAAATCGGAGTTGTGTTGCTCAAGCTGCCCGAGCTTCCGCTTACGTTGACTGTTATGGTCTGCGGCGTGGCGCTGCTGGATGCAGCGAGAGTAAGTGTGCTCGCGCCCGTCGTGCTGGTCGGATTAAACGAAGCCGACACTCCGCTGCTGGGCAGCCCTGGAGCAGACAAACTCACGTTGCCGCTGAATCCATTCTGCGGCACTACCGAGATCGTGCTTGTGGCGCTCGCTCCCTGCGGAATGGTTAAAGACGCGGGTTGTGCGGAGAGCCCAAAGGTAGGCGTTGGCAGTATGGTCACGGAGACCGAAGTAGTGCTCGTCAAGTTGCCCGACGTTCCCGTTATGGAAACATTGGTCGTCCCAGCTTGCGCCGCTGCGCCGGCGGTGAACGTTAACGTGCTTGTGCTCGTCGTACTGGATGGATTGAAAACCGCAGTCAGGCCAGGCGGCAGAGCTGAGTATGTGAGGGCAACGGCGGCATTAAAGCCGTTTTGCGGCTGGACCGAAATGGTACTGGTCCCACTCGTGCCCGGAGCAATGCTCAAACTGCCCGGTGATGCCGACAGGAAGAAACTTGGTCCGGAGCCTGGCCAACTGTTCACAAGGTTGGCGACATTGACTGAGCCGATGCCGGTCGCGAAGTCCCAGCCTGTATTTGTGCCGTAAGCCGATGTGAACACGCTGTTACTGGTAGACAGAGAGCCGACTGCGCCCCCGCCTAAATAGCAGTTCGCGCTCCCGGAACAATCGACATCGATGTCGCCGAAGGTCACATCGTAAAAAACACAGTTCGCGCCAACCGTCGCTCCGTTCGAGGCATTGCAGGCGCTGCTGCCACTTCCTCCGTACTCGACGTTAGCAAGCTGGTAGTACACAGGATTGGGATTGCCCTGAGGCGCGCCTAGCTTCTGATTTACAAGTGCCTGCACTCCAGCCATGATCGGCGCTGCGAACGACGTGCCCCCCGCTCCCGACCAGCCGCTCGGATCTCCACTGCAAGCCGCTCCACCGTTTGCGGTGTCGGACCAGCAAAAGACGTAGTAGTGTCCCCACAATCCGTCGGCGGCGAACAGCGATAAATCGGGAGTGTCGCGAACCCCGTCTCCGGGGTTTCCAAGCACCGACTGCCACGAAGGCTTGGGCCAGCCCTGGCAGCTTCCGCTTACGACACCGGGAGTCGATGGTGTGCCCGTTGCGCAGCCGCTGGGGCCACCACCGCCGGCAGCGGTTGTCTCCAGGAACGATCCGAGGGATGGATCGTTACACAGGCTGCTCGGGCCCGAATTGGGATAGCCTTCATATGCGGACAGCACACTATTCGCGCAAGAGTCGTCCCAAGGCATCTCAGGAACGTACGAAAGCGCAGAACCGAAGTTGGCGGTGTTGGTGGAATTCCAGTATTGGGAATCGGTACCGGAGAAAGTGTCGCTGAAGTCCGTACCGCCGACCGCGACGTTATAGGGTGTGGAGGCGAATGCATTTGCCCCGATTCCGTGGGTGGCTTCAGAAACGCTGTTGTCGCAGCCTGCGGCGCCGCTGTCACCGGCGGCGACGAAGATCGACGTTCCTTCGGCGACCGCCTGCTGGTAGGCGGAGTTGTACGCGGCGTTGGCTGCCGCGCCGTTTACAGTCTCGCATTGTCCGTAACTGATGCTGACAATTGCAGGCGGCTGGCCGGAGTTAATCAGGTTTTCAAGTGCAATCAGGCCGCCGAACGTCGTAGTTGTATCAGCGCAGCTCGCCATCACGATGGTTGCGTCGGGCGCTGCTGCGCTTGCCCATTCCGCATCCAGAATTGCTTCTGCATCGTTGGGCGCGACGATTCCAGGGTCACTGCAGTTGCTCGCGCCGCCGGAAGGCGCCGGGTGCACGAGGGTAAATGAAGCAGAGCTATAGCCCGACAGTCCCAACGTATTGCGGAAGGTCGTCCAGTCTGCAGACGTAAAGACGTTGGTGTCTTCAATCAGCACGATCGTCTGACCCTTGCCGGTAATTCCCGAACTGAAAACCGGATTCACGTTGTAGATCGTGGCAAGATCTGCCGGCACGAGCGCATTCGTCATTCCGCCGAAACCATCGGGGAAGCTGAACTTGGGATTAACCAGGTGGTGCATGGCATGCGGATGAAAGTCATTTAGGGACACGACTCCGGCAATCACGGAAGCCAAGGCTCGCGGAATCTGAGGATCGCGCACGTTGCCGAAGTGCTTCTCGCCTTTCACGTCGAGTGCGTGTATCTCGGTGTTGAACGCGCTCTGCACCTGTTCGGCTGTTCCGGAAAAGTCGATGACCATTCCCCCGGGATAGTCCAAGATCACGGTGAATCCATGCCGCTCGAGCCAGCGGACGACAACTTCGCGATCTGCTTTCGCTACGCCGTATCGGCTTGCGTACTGCTCTGCGCTGATCCAGTTATGAAATTCTTTTGAACCGCTGCTGTGGAGTTCTTCAAGGAACTGCTGAAGGGCGCGTTCCTGTTCTGGCTTGCGCTTCAATTGCAGCAGCAGGTGCTCCATCAGGAGATTAGCCTGTACTTTGCCGCGATCGTTTTCCGGCCGCGCTTCCGGACGAGTGTTGCCAGTCAAGGTGACGCGATCGCTCTCGTCAATGCTCTGGATGGATGGACCTTGCGCCGCAGCTTGCGGTGGAGGAGGTGCGGGGAAACCAAATCCGAAAAGATTATCCGGACAGAAAGACAGAAGGAAGGTAATACCAAACGCAATGGAAGCCACTTTTCGGAACATGGTCACTCCTTTCCGAAAGGAAAACCCGGCCGATTCCCAAAATGGGGAGTACCAATTTGAACCGCGAGAGTGAGCTGGATGTATATATGAAAACTCTGTATCTGAACAGGCAAAAAGCGACCTACTGCGAAACCGCAAAAGAGCAGGGAAATGGGCGGAAAATAAGGGGAAAGGACTTCCTGCCACAAATCCCGCTAAAGCAATTGGGGATTACTTGACCAGCGATGTTAGGCAATCGCGGAACAGTCCAGCAACCTTACGAAGGGCCTGGACGAAAAAAGGAAACCAGGCATGGCCGCATCCCTGGCTCCAGACATGAACGAAAGTAATAAATGTTGGTTTTCTCAGCCAGGCCAAGACCCTCGAACTTACAGTTCAGAATCGTAGCGGCCTGTTAAAGCGCGGTTAGCGTTCGGGTGCTACCATTTTTGTCATGAAAACGCGCATCGCTCTGTTGCTAGTTCTGGCCGCGGGTATCTCCGCGTTGGCCGCGCACACGGCTCAAGACGCAAAGCCAAATTACACGGTTCGTACACTGTCTCTCCCTGATCATGGCAAGGGAAACATCACGATGGATTACATTGCCTACGATTCGCACACAAGCACTGTGTGGGTGCCGGCCATCAACATCGGGTCAGTTTACGTAGTCGATACCAGCAATGACAGCGTTCATGAGATCACCGGATTTCCCACGAACGAAGTCGAACTCGGCGGACGCAAACGCACGCAAGGACCAAGCGGCGTGTCCGTTGGCGATGGAGTTGTGTACATCGGTGACCGTGCAGATTCCAGCGTCTGCGCCGTCGACGAGAAGACTCTGCAACGCAAGAACTGTGGACACATCGACTCCACTCCGGACGGCGTAGTCTATGTGCCGCTAACCAAAGAGGTGTGGGTCACCGCTCCGCGCGACAACTCCGTGCGCATCCTCGATGCTCAGTCTCTGGCGCAAAAAGAAAAGCTGACGTTCGAAGGGCGGCCCGAGGGCTATGCCGTAGATGCAAAGCGCAAGCGGTTTTACATGAACTAC
>JAFAUE010000484.1 GCA_019243475.1 Acidobacteriota bacterium
ATGAGTTCAGTCCTTCGACTGTGCTCGAACTCGATTACGTGCACGAACTGGGTCTCCATGAAGAGAAGCGGCAGATTCTCAACTATACCGATCCCACAACTGGGGTTCGCGTATTGAGTTCGGCGCTCGCCGCCGCCGGTCAACCGCAGATCGCGCGTATCTCGATGGAAACCTCGTGGGGACGCTCGCGCTATGACGCTCTCGACCTCTCTCTGCGCCGCAAGATGTCGAACCGCCTTAGCGTGATTGCGAACTACACGTTGTCAGAAGGGTGGTCATATGGCGGCAATGCGGCCAGTTATTCGAATACCGTCAGCAACCCGCTGCAGCCGCTGGGTTCGTTCGACTTCGGTCCTGTGCCGAACGACGAGCGTCATCGCGTGGTGCTGAGCGGCGTTGTCGATCTGCCCTGGGGGTTCCAGATTGCGCCGATCATGCAGTTGGCATCGTCGCGTCCGTACAACTCCACGTCAGGAGTCAGCAACTTGCTTAACTTCGGAACCGGACCAGCGGCGGCGCATGGCATCGTTCTGACCAGCAATCCCTACGATGTGACCGGGGAGGAGACGGCGGCGAACTTCTCCAAGGCTACGTTGCTGGCCTGTCTCAATGCCGGCCAATGCCAGCAGGCCCATTTTGACAACCTGCGTGGTCAGACCTTCTTCCAGCTCGATACCCGCGTGAGCAAGATCTTCAAACTGGGTGAACGCGCCAATTTAAAGCTCATGTTCCAAGGCTTCGACCTGACCAATCGCGCGAACTTCGGCAATAACTACGATGGAAACGTGAAGGACAGCCTCGCTGCCAATGGCGCTACGTTCGGCACCCCGCTCGGCTATATCACGCCGAACGGCACGGTAGTCCCGAAGTCCTTCAGGGCGGAATTTGGAGCTCAGTTCTCGTTCTAGAATTCAGCTTGGCCGTAATCGCACAGAAAGACTTGCCGGGTCTTGGTTTTCAAGACCCGGTTTTTGTTTTCACGACCCACTTTAAAGTGGAAGTGGGACAGGTGGCCTGTCGTCAGGGATGGACGGGCCGCCGGTCGGCAGCAGCTCCGGCTTTTCCAGTCAAGCCAGCTATCCTTCTGATAAGAAAATCCATTAACTCAGTCCCTACTTTCATCATATAGTCCCTGACAACGATCATTGCCCTGTGGTAATCTCCCGCGCGAGTGAAAAACCGGCTCTCCATTTTTCCAGAATTGCAATACGGGAAACACCTCTCATTAATGGAATCCCGGTTTGGGAATACCAATTCATAGCGGTCGTGGATTATTAACTCAGCGCCTGCGACGCCTGAGATTTCTGGAGGGATGAATGATAGGGCAACCAATGCCGTGTCAGAGATCACTGACGCGGAGAAGCTGTAGCCATCCAACACGGCTAATGCACAATTGGCGAAAGCCAACCTCGTTGGCCGTAATCGCTCAACTCGCTGCAATGTTCTTGTTGTCCATCCTCGTCACGGTGGGGGCATTCGCCCAAACCACGTCGGCGGGCACCGTGATCGGCACGGTAACCGATCAGTCGGGCGCAGTGGTGCCAGACGCCCAGGTTGCCCTCACGGACTTAAGCACCAACACCACGCTCAAAGCGACAACCAACAGTTCCGGTCATTACGCATTCCCGAATGTAGCCCCGGGATCGTACACCTTGAAGATCACCAAGCAGGGCTTCCAAACGGCTTTGGTGCAGAACCAATCCGTACAGGTTGGCCAATCGCTGACCGAGGATGTGAAGCTAACAATTGGCGCGGTCTCGCAGGAAGTTACGGTGGAAACCACCGGTACAGAACTGCAAACACTGAACGCAACGGTCGGCAATACCGTCAATGGCGTCCAACTCTCGTCGATGCCCACTTTGGGACGAGACGTGAGTGCCTTCGTCGCGTTGCAGCCCGGCGTAAGTCCGGATGGTAGCGTGGCCGGAACGGTAGTCGATCAAAGCAGCTTCCTACTGGACGGTGGTCAGAACACCAATGACATGGATGGCAGCATGTCGGTTTACACGCCCAGTTTTTCCGGAGCCTCTAATGGGCAGGATCCGTCCGGCGGGGTCGCCAATCAGAATGGCGGAGTAGCGGCAGGTCCAACTGGTGTGATGCCTACGCCGGTTGACAGCGTTGAAGAATTCAAAGTCAACACCGCAAACCAGACCGCCGACTTCAACAGTTCGTCAGGCGCACAAGTGGAGGTGGTAACCCGTAGGGGAACCAATACACTCCATGGCAGCATTTACGAGTATTACCTCGACAACAACTTCAATGCGAATAAGTGGGACAACAATTTGACGGGCACTCCGAACCCTTCGTTCCACTACAGCCGTTTTGGAGCATCGCTGGGTGGTCCGGTCATTCCGAAGGAGATTCTCGGCGGCAAGACCTACTTGTTTGGCAACTATCAGGGATTCCGCTGGCCAAACTCTACAACGATCGAGCGCGCGGTTCCTACCGCGGCGATGCGTAATGGCTTCCTCACCTTCGCGGGCACCACGTACAACATGAAGCTTCAGGACCCGCGAGGAATCGGCATTGATCCAACCGTTCAGGCGTTCTGGAACAAGTACGAACCCTTGCCGAATGATCCGGGTTGCGGCTCCTTGGCAGGCAATGGCCGCTGTGATGGTACAAACGTGCAGGGCTTCAAAGCCAATCTGGCAACGCCGCAGAACGATAACTTCGGCGTCGTTCGTCTTGACCATGACTTCTCATCGAAGCTGCACTTCATGAGCAGCTATCGTTACTATCACCTCACCCGCGCTACAACCGACCAGGTTGACATCGGCGGCTTCTTTGCCGGAGATACCTTAGGGGTGCCGTCCTCGGCTTCGAATCGTCCGCAAGTGCCGTGGTTCCTGGTTGCTGGTCTCACAGCCAACATCAGTTCTAACGTGACCAACGACTTCCACTACAGCTATTTGCGCAACTACTGGGCTTGGAACACTCAAGGAGGCCCGGCACAAGTCGCTGGCTTGGGCGCGGCTATTGAGCCGCTCGGCGAGTCACAAACGTCTTCCTTAGTCCCCTTCAACGTGAACGCTCAGCAGGCGCGTACTCGTTTCTGGGACGGCCAGGACAACTATTTCCGCGACGACGTAACAATGTTGCACGGAAATCACTTGTTCCAGTTCGGCGGAATTTACCAACATAACTTCAACTATCACCAGCGTACAGACAATGGTGGTGGTATTAACTATTACCCCACGTACCAGCTTGGTGATGGAGCCGGCGCCGGAAGCGTTGACATGAGTGCGCTTGGCATTCCATCGAGTAAGACGGCAAACCGGCAGGCTGCTGCGGTGCTCGGCATTGTTACGGACTCGCAGATTGCCTATACTCGCGCTGGTTCCAATCTCAGCCTCAACCCGCCGCTCACTCCAGCATTCGACCAAAGCACAATCCCGTTCTATAACGTCTACTTTAGCGATAGTTGGCACCTGAGGCCGTCGTTTACCTTGACGTATGGCTTGGGCTGGACACTTGAAATGCCTCCCACGGAACGAAATGGGAAGCAGATTGAGTTCGTCGACGCCAGCGATCAGCCAATCGACACGGAAGCTTATATCGCTTCCAAGCAGCGAGCGGCGCTGCAGGGACAGGTCTTTAATCCTCAGGTCGGATTCGCACTGTTGGGCAACACTGCCAATTCACCCAAGTATCCCTACGATCCGTTCTATGGATCTTTCAGTCCGCGCGTGGCGGCAGCATGGAACCCGCACTTTGGCGACAGTTGGGCTGGCAAGATCTTTGGAGAGGATAAGACCGTACTTCGCGGCGGATATGGCCGCATCTATGGGCGTTTGAATGGCGTGGATTTGGTACTTGTGCCCTTGCTCGGTACTGGGTTGATCCAAGCTGTGCAATGCACGAAAGTGCTGGCAGCGGGAGCTTGCGGCCCGGCAACGCCCAATGCGACAACTGCTTTCCGCATTGGTATAGACGGTAACAGTGCTCCTCTTGCTGTCGCGTCGCCAACACTGCCTCAGCCGGATTTTCCTGGTATTAACGCCGCCTCGGCAGGCGCTGGCGAAGCGCTGGATCCGCACTTCCGTCCTAACGTCGTTGATTCGTTCGATCTCACTATCCAACGACAATTGTCGAATCGTGTGACACTTGAGTTTGGTTATATCGGACGCATCATTCACCACGAATATCAACCTATCAACATCAATGTCGTGCCATACATGATGACGCTCGGTGGTCAGAGCTTCGAGCAGGCATATGCGAATGTCGAAGTCGCTATGGGCTGCAACGTGTCCGAAGCGAAATGTTTGGCTAGCGGCGTTCCCACCATTGCCCCACAACCGTTCTTCGAAACAGCGTTGGCGGGTACCGGGTATTGCACGCCCGGCACTTGCACGGCCGCTGTGATCAAGAACGAATTTGGCAATTTCCAAACGCAAAACGTCTGGAGTTTGTGGTCCGATTTGGATCAGGGCGGCATCGGAGGCGGAGCAACCTGCGCGACGGTTGGAGGCTGCACGAATCCGAATGGAGTCCACGTCAATCAGGGTCAGCAGCAAACCAATCCTGGCTTCGCGTTCTCCTGCAGCATGTTGAATTGCCCACTCAATACGCCGCTGGGTGGCAACGGGCAACTCACTTCCGGAGTCGGCATCAATGCCAGCATCGGGCACGGAAATTACAATGCCGGCTTTGTCACCATGCGTATGAACGAGTGGCGAGGGCTGACGCTGCAACAGAACTTCACATACAGCAAAGCCTTAGGCACGGGTGCGCTAGTTCAGGCAACTAGTTCCTATACTGCGGATGATGCTTTCAACCTGGACGAGATGTATGGCGTGCAGGCGTTCAACCGCAAGTTCGTTTACAACTTGTTCATGGTGTACCAGCCGCCGTTTTTCAAAAACCAGCAAGGTGTGGTGGGCAGACTGCTCGGTGGATGGAACATTTCACCGATCTTTACTGCGGGCAGTGGCGAACCGCTCTACTGCAACACTCAGACCGATGGGCAAGCCTTCGGCTCAGCCGATGCCAACAGCTTCGGAACCAATGAGCAATGCCTGTTCAACAACTACAATGCCGGCAACTCAGCACATTACGGTGTTTCCACCACCGGAGTGGATGCGGCCGGAAACAACATCGGCGATGCAGTAGCAACATGCTTGAATGCGACCTGCAAAGCTATAAACCCTCAGGGAATCCCAGTCTCCGTCAACATGTTTGCGAACCCATTGGCGGTGTGGAATTCCGCTCGCCCGCCGATCCTCGGTATCGACACAAGAGCTGGCGGATATGGTCCAATCACTGGCATGCCCTACTGGAATCTGGACCTCAGCGTGAAGAAGAACTTTAAAGTCACAGAACGTTTCAGCGCTGACTTTCAGGTTGTCTTCACCAACGTACTCAACCACATGGTGTTTGCAGATCCAGGATTGGGTCTGGGAACGCCAGACAGTTGGGGCGTGATCACCAGCCAGGTCAACACTCCGCGCCAGATGGAATTTGGTCTGCGCGTGATCTGGTAACGTAAACTCTCTCCAGTAAAAGGCCGGCGTCGAAACAATTCGATGCCGGCCATTTTTATGGCCGCGCACCCAGCGGCAACGAACGGGAGAGTTACTAAGGTAGTTATCGTCGCTCGCCCATTCCCTGCCGGGAACGGTTCTGACAAATCCGCGTTCCCCGCTCGTGTTACGCTGACCGTACTCGCTCGATGTCATCTTCGGGTCCACGATTCCGCGTGCGCACTCTGCCAACCTTCTTCCTCTTCCTGCTTGCACAGTCGATTGTTGGACAGACGAATTCCCGCTTTGTTGGGGATGCCGCCTGCGAGAAATGCCATGCTGCTGTGCAGCACAGCGAAAGCTCATCGTTGCATTCCAAAATCTTTCAAGCGGCGAACCATGAAACCGTTCGGGGTAACTTCGCAGCGGGAAGGCTCGATCTACGTGGCTCCGCATATGTCGTGCAATACCGGAATGGGAAGTACTACATCACGGAATCGGAGCTCAACGGCAAGCTCTGGGAACATGTCGTCGACTACACTCTGGGCGCGCGCCGCGTGCAGCATTACCTGACCACTCTGCCCGACGGACGCATTGTCGTGCTGCCGCCCACCTGGGACATCGTCCGCAAAGAGTGGGTTCACAATCTCGATGTTGAAAATCCCGAGGAAACTGCTGGTCCTGAGATTCAGGTCTGGAACAAGGCTTGTTATGGCTGTCACGTAAGCGCGGAGAACAAGAACTTCGATCTGTCGCAAACTCGATATCGCACCACATGGCTGGACATGGGCGCAGGCTGCGAGCAGTGCCACGGGGCGGGCGGCGAGCACGTGCAGGCTGCTTCGGTGAACGTGCTGAATGCAGAGACGCGCGCACGCATCCGCGACACGATCCTGAACCCTGCGCGGCTCGATCCTTTGCGCAGCTCCACGATATGCGCGCAGTGCCATTCGTTTCGCGACATCTACGCGGCCAGCTTCAAAGCGGGCGGAAACTACAGC
>JAFAUE010000020.1 GCA_019243475.1 Acidobacteriota bacterium
CGCGCCACGACGGCCAGTTCCTCCATACGAAGCGGTTTGGTGTAGTTCGCCTTCAGCCACGCAATCGCTCGTGCGGTTTTATGGCTCAGATCACCTCTTGTGGCGATTGCGCGGAGTCGTTCACCTTGCCGCGTTTTGAGCACGCGATAGATGATTTCGCGCTGAATCAACGGCGCAAGGAACGGGATGTCCTCCGGCGTATCAAGGATCTCAATCAACCTGGCGCATGCACCCAGGATGCCGGGCGTCGTTTCACCAATCGCCAACGCATGACCGTGCGCGCGGCCGTCAAGCTCCGGGAGATCTTCCTGGCTCACCAATTCACCGACCACCTGCATGTCGAGCCGCAGGAGCATGGATAGAAGGGGAACGTCCTTGGAGGCCTCGACGATTTGGCTTTGGACGGGAACATCAATTGATGTGAGCAGAAACGAAGATCCATCGCACAGATATTCCTTCCCGTTCAACTTGATCAGCTTTCGCCCCTGGACAAATACGCCAATGCCCGGCTCGAAGGTGGCCCAGTAGCAAGGGCCCGACGCAGTCTGCCGGAAGAGGATCAGGCCGGGCATCGCCGTTGAATGCTCACCAATCGACTGGGTATGGGCGGCGATCCCGCTCGCCAGGACCTCCCTGAGCCCAACGTCTGTCGGCTTCGGATCTCCCTCTTGTTCTTGCTTGGTCATCTCGCTCACCCTCTTTCCCTCAGGGTACCGCCGCAAGCGGCCACTGGATACATAAAAGGCGTGTATCAGGCAGGATTAGGCAAAGATTCGGCAGGATCGGGGAAGCGGAGACCACGCCGTGACGGATAGTGTGAATTGGAGCCTTGAACCACTCGACGAAAGCAGAGGTTTTTTATGAGACTTACAGACAACACAATTCTGATCACGGGCGGTGGCACTGGCATCGGTCGCGGTTTGGCCCGGGCGCTCCATGCTCGTGGCAATAAGGTCATCATCGCAGGCCTTGATTTGGGTGAGCTGAATGTAGTGGTAGCCGGGAATCCCGGCATGGCCGCGGTCAAGCTCGATATACGAGACGCCGGGGAGATCCAGCGCGTCGCGAAGGGTTTGATCTCGCAATACCCCGAGTTGAACGTCCTGATAAACAACGCTGGGGTCATGTATAGGGACGATGTTGCTGGCCCTATCGATGATGGAAAAGTCTCCGATACGATCAACACCAACCTGATCGGATCCATCCGGTCGACGGCGGCGCTCGTTGAGCATCTGAAGACGAGGCCTGAGGCCGCAATCGTCTACACCTCGTCTACACTCGGGTTCATTCCGATTTCTCTTTTTGCCGTCTATTCCGCCACAAAGGCAGCCCTTCATTCTTATGCGATGTCCCAGCGATTTCAACTGAGGGGTACGTCCGTGAAGGTGCAGGAGATCAACCCGCCGTACGTCGGCACGAGGCTCGGTGGTGGAAATCCGGACGATCCGCGCGCGATGACGGTCGACGATTTCGTGGACGAACTGTTGCCGATTCTCGGCAGTGATGCGAATGAGGTCATCGTGAAACTAGCGCAACAGTACCGTGAACACACTGGACCTGACGAATACAAGTTCGTCGTTGCGTTCAACGAGGTGATAAAGCGCGTGGGCCCGACGAACGAGCCTATCGCCCCATAGATGCAGCTTCCGCGCGGCACGCTTCCGGAGGGCCCACGCGGCGGGCTGTGGATGCTGAGCGGGTACTGAGTGCATGACCTCGTGCGGCTCGCGGGTCGCCGGTACGTCCACGCGTTGCACATGACGGGTGAAGCGGAAACAGCGGCACTCGTGCCACCGAAAGGACTCTTCCCATGGCGAGAGCAGTGCAGTTCGATCAGTACGGCGACGTTAACGTTCTCAAGGTGGTTGAGGTGCCGATGCCTCGCCCCGGACCCGACGGAGTCCTAGTCGAGGTTCGCGCCGCAGGCATCAATCCCCTCGACTCGATGATTCGCAGCGGAGTGTTGGAGCAAATGTATCCGACCCGCTTCCCGTCGGGTCAAGGAGCCGACTTCGCCGGCGTGGTGACTGCCGTTGGCGATCAAGTGAAGGACTTCAAGCCCGGCGACGAGGTGCTCGGGTGGTGCACCGACCGTTCGAGCCTGGCCACGCACGTGGCAGCACCGTCGAGTCAGGTCGTGCGCAAGCCGCCGCAACTGCCGTGGGATGTCGCAGGCGCGCTCTACACGGCCGGTATGGCCGCTTGGGCCTCCGTAGCCGCCATCGAGCCGAGGAGTGGTGACGTGGTGGTCGTGTCGGGAGCGACCGGCGGCGTCGGCTCCATCGCCGTCCAACTCCTTCGGCTGCGCGGCGCGACCGTGATCGCCCTCGCGTCGCCAGGGAAGCATGACTGGCTGACCAAGCGCGGGGCGATCCCTGTCGAGTACGGCGACGGAACGAAGCAGCGCATCCGTGACTCCGCTCCTTCGGGCCGCCTCGACGCGTGGGTGGATGCCTTCGGCAACGGCTACGTCGACATGGCGATTGAGCTCGGCATTCCGCCGGAACGCATCAACACGATCATCGACTTTGCTGCCGCGCAGAAGTACCGGACCAAGGCGCTGGGCACGCAGGCGGCCGCGAGTGCGGAGAATCTCGGCAAGCTCGCTGCGCTCGTTGCCGAGGGCAAAGTCGAGATCCCCATCGCGGCCCGCTACCCGCTCGACGACGTACGCGAGGCGTTCCGGGAGCTCGATAAGCGCCGGACGCACGGCAAGATCGTTCTCGTTCCTTTGGCGCTAACGCCGTCAGCTCGCCGATAAACCGCGCAGTGCCCTGGAGCGCGATTCGCGGGAACGTCGTGCGGCACACATTGTTTGTGACAGGAGGCAACAAATGAAGCAGATTTACCCCGATCTCTGGCAGACGCGAGCGGAGCATCCGTTTTTTGGAGTGACCAGCCATGCTTACCTTCTGAGCCGGGACACAGGCAATGTCCTCCTCTATAGCACCGGGCTGCCCGAGGAATATGAGCACATTCAGAAACTGGGCGGCATCACGCACCAGTATCTGAGCCACAGCGACGAAGCAGGCCCCGCGCTTGCGGAGATCAAGAAACAATTTGTTTCAAGCTTTGTTGCCACCGGCTCGACGAACCGGCCGTCCGCAAGGCTGTACCCGTTGACTGCATCTTCGACAAGAGGGAAACAATGCCGGGCAACGTCGAGGTCATACCCACGCCGGGTCACACCCGCGGCAGCGTTTGCTTCCTGGCCGGCTCAGCGGAGGGAAAGAAATATCTCTTCACGGGAGACAGCCTGTTTCTCGCTAAGGCGCATGGGCCACACGCGTCAATTCGGGAGGCTCCAAGTCGGATCTCAAAAAGAGTGTCATGCTTTTGCGAGACGTCAAACCTGACCTCGTCCTCTCTAGCGCCTCGGTTGGTTCCGTTTCGTTCAAGGAGATTTCTTCAGTACAGGAATGGCAGGCGGATATCGACAAGGTCGTCCGTTCCCTATAAGGGGCACCTCCGCTGAAAAGAGGTTAGAAAGGAAGAAACGATTATGAAAGCCGCGTTTGCGTGAAACGTCGACATTAGAGGCGGGTCTATCGAGTTGTGAACAACAGAGAGGAGTTTAACAATGGCTTACTACCTTGTTCGCGCGAAGCCGAAACCAGAGCTGCTGGGGGAACTCAGTCGTCAACTGAAACAGAACGCGTTTGTCAGCCTGCGCCCCTTTGGTAAGGCACTGACTCACTCACTTGAGAACGCTCGAAGCGAGTCTGATGGAACCGCCATATGGGAGGAAGAAGACTACTGCTCACCACCCTTAGCTGAGGAACGGGCCGCCGTGCTCGATTTGTACTTCGATGAGATCACGGTCGAGTCAGTCAAGCCTGGCGAGGGCTGGAAGCAAATCCACGCACTACCAAAGCTGAACCTAAAGGCTGACTGATGACTGTCAGACTTGCCTACTGTGAACATCTTGATGGGCGGGTGGCCGACCCTTTCTTGTGGATCCTCACCTGGGAAGTAGCGATGGAGAAAATACTCAGTTCTGCCTCACAACTTTCGGTTGCAAGGGCCGAGGTTTCGGGTTAGCACAATACCTAGAAGCCGCACTTGGGGTTTCGAGTGGAAGGCAGGAGAACTCTGGGGGCGGGTGGCCGACCCTTTCTTCGATCAAGGTTTTGCTGTTTGTTTACGATACCTAGCTGCGGGTGCCGGACCCTTTGCGGTGTTCAAAGGGTCCGCCTTTCCCAGCTGCGATGAAGAGCGATATCCCGATCGCCAGGCTCCAGGCTGCAACATGGGACCATGCCCTCAGGCTAAACACGTTCATATCTTCCCATGTTGGTTCGCAGTTACATTGGTGTAAGAAATGGTTCGTTGATGGTTGATTGTGAATGCGACCTCGCTTCAACATCGTCGCACTGCGCCTCATGTCAAGCCATTTCATCCCGCCGTCACCCGGAAACACGGAACCGGACTCGGTCCCTCGACTGCTCGCCAACTCGGGCCAGGCACGCCTGGTGAAAGTGCTGGCGGGAGTCTTCCTCGCTGCCGGCATGCTTGGCCTTGCAGACCGTGCATGGTTCATCTCCGCCGACCTTCACGCACGACACACCTGGCCGACGGCTCAGGGCGAGATCGTGTCAGCAAACCAAACCGACGACGATGAGCAGCCTTCGTTCAAAGTGAGCATCCGGGACCGCAAACGATATTGGGTGGAGTACGAGGTGCGGTTCGCCCTTGCCGAACAGCAGTGCAGAACTGGAATCTACGCGGGCTCGGCGGAGCCGATGGGGTGTCGCGGGATGGTGCGTACGCGCAGCACGCAATCTTCGCATCAGGCCTACGGTTGGCTTCTCCACGGGTATCACGTGAATCAACCCGTGACGATCCTTTACAGCCCGGATAGTTCCCAAATCAAAATTGCCGGGGAACCCATTTGGCTCCGATACAACCTCGAGCGGCTGATCCTGAATGCGCTCTGGGTGCTCGTCTTCTCCGGCGTGTACGCATTCGCCAACCGCAGGGAGGCATACCTCAGATGCCATCCTGAAGCTGAGACGTTGACAAAGGAACCTGACTGTCGCGCGGACGACCGGTACAAGCTCACGGACCTTGGCTTGTCTTGAGAGCGGCCTGAATGTGACCCGGAAATCCGGAAATCAGGGGGACACTTTGCCATGCAATATCCCGTTGCAAAGGCCGAGCTTTCGGGTTAGCACTCTTAGCTATGAGCTGCGCTCGAATGATTTACGGCGATCTAGATAACGAGGAAGGGAGTGCCGCCCAGCCCTTCGTGCAGAATTCCCTGCGAATTCCCTGCGAATTCCCTGGTGGTCGTCGGAAACCCGCTGTTTATGCGGGTCCGGGAAAGGAATTTTTTTCTGCGGGAAAAAATTCCCTGCGAAATTCCCTGCGCAGGGAATTTGGAAGGCTCGCTTTAGCCCCGGTTTCTAATTCGCCTTCTCGCTTCCCTTCTTTGCGCTTTCTTCGAAGCGGCGGCACATGCGGGCGATTTCCGCCCTTTGGCGGTCTTTCAGGAGAACGAATTCAAAGCCGTGATAGAACGCCCGGCTGTAGCGGACAGCGGCATAGACGGTGAGGGTATGGGAGAGGTCTATGGCAATCACTTCTCCGAAACGCAGCTGTTCGGACATATGGGCACCGACTCCACCCTCGCCAAACTGCCGCCAGCGGCCGCGCAGCGGCACGGTCATCTCTTCGTAGGTTCGGTGTGCGGTGATCGGCTTATCGAGTGAGTAACGCGGAAACCTGCGCTTTAGTGCATACATGGGGGAGACTCACCTTTCAAAATCTGGTTCTGAAATACCAGCCGGCTACGATTAACAAGGCGCCAAAAACCGCGAATATCCAGGAGCGAGACTTTCCTGCTCCCGCCAACCCCTGTTCACCGGAACTAATGGAGGTTTCACCCCGGCCTCGAGCGCTCGTACGTGTTCTATCGGCTGAATTCAGCACTCTTTCAAGGCCGGAGATCACGACCGGTCCGACCGACCAATTCCACACAACCTGGGCCAAAAAGTCATAAGCCAGCGATTGTGGACCTGCCTGCAGGCGAATCCGAAGGTCCCGACCTATATTGAGGTCTTTACGCCAATGTCGGATGGCCAGGCCGTTGCTGCTGCTGTCGATCATGATGGCGTCAAATTCGACGCCTCCGCCCTCTTGGGAAACCTTCACTTTCACCGCTGCCGGCTGGCTATGTCGCGGCTCCCGGCGACGCTCAATGAATTGCCCCTCGCCTCGCTGTGCCGGTTCCGGAGTGGTCATGGGTTCCCTTGCTAGTAGAAGCTATGCGAGGGTGGCGGGAGCGGGCAACGAACGGAGGTGCTGGGAACCAAGGTAATGGGAAATAGTCCCTGGAAATCGACTCGTCGACGGCTGCTGAAGGCAATCGTGTCAACGAGGTTGCCGGTGCGTCTAGCCGAGTCCAGCGTTGGACTGTATGATTTCCTGCTCGCAATCCGGGCTATCCCAGTTCATCAGGGTCTAGACATGCGCAAAAACTTCATTCTTTGCATTTGTGTCGTTCTTTGTGGCTCATGGTCGATGTTGGCGCAGGATTCCAGTCCTGCCGCCGGAGGTTCTTCTGCCCCAGCCGACCCGTTTAAAGCGCTGCACTTCCGATTCCTTGGACCGATAGGCAATCGTGCTTCGGCGATTGTTGGAGAGCCCGGCAATCCGCCGGTGATCTATGTCGGCGCGGCTTCCGGGGGCATCTTCAAAACCAGCAATGGCGGCACTACATGGCAGCCGATCTTCGACGATCAGGATGTCTCCGCAATCGGAGCGCTGGCCATTGCTCCCTCTCGCCACGAAGTCGTGTGGGCGGGAACCGGCGAGCCGTGGCTGATTCGGCCGGACCACGCCATGGGCGACGGCATTTACAAATCCACCGACGCGGGACGCACTTGGAAAAAGATGGGGCTGGAGTTGACCGGGCACATCGCGCGCGTGGTGGTCGATCCCGGCAATCCCGATGTGGTGTATGCCTGCGCGGTGGGACAAGCGTATCGTCCGCAGCGCGAGCGCGGCATCTTTAAAACGACTGACGGCGGACGCACGTGGAACCAAGTGCTGTTCGTGAACGAGAACACCGGATGCTCGGAACTCTCAATGGACGCGCACGACAGCAACACGCTCTTCGCCGGAATGTGGCAGGTGGATATTAAGACATGGAAGCTCAACAGCGGTGGAACTGGCGGGGGTGTGTATGTCTCCCACGACGCGGGGCAAAACTGGAAGAAGCTTTCCGGAAACGGTCTTCCTCCAGCTGATGAGCCGGTCGGCAAAACCGCTGTGCAAGTTGCGCCCAGCAATCCGCAGCGCGTGTACGCGCTGATCGAGCAAAAAACACCTACGCTCTATCGCTCTGACGACGGTGGGAACAACTGGGCGATTGTTAATCAGTCGCATATCCTGGCCGAACGCGCGCCCTATTACACCCGCTTCGGCGTCTCTCCAGACAACGAGAACCTGCTGTACTTCATGTCCGTGTCCTATAGCGTGTCGCGCGATGGCGGGGAGACATTGGCGCACGATATGCCCGATCCATCAGGCGACAATCATGATGTCTGGATCGATCCTCAAAATCCGCGCCGTGTGCTGGTAGCCAGCGACCAGGGTGGGCACATCAGCCTCGGCGGTGCTAAGACGTGGTATCACGCCGTGCTGCCAATCTCCCAGATGTACCACGTTGCCGTCGACAACCAGGTTCCTTATTACGTGTACGGCAATCGCCAGGATGGACCGTCCTACATGGGACCGAGCAATAACCTGATGGGCGGTGGGGGCGTGTTGTTCGAAGGCGGCATTCGCGCGGGGGACTGGCGCTCGATGGGCGGATGCGAGAGCGGGTTTGGCATTCCCGATCCGCAAGAGCCAAACATCGTCTGGTCAGGCTGCTACGACGGTCAGCTGGATCGCACCGACATGCGCACCGGGCAGTCGCGCAGCGTGATGGTGTGGCCAGACGCGGCTTACGGCTGGGCGCCGGCCGATGTGAAGTACCGTTGGCACTGGACGTTCCCGATCGCGATCTCACCGCACGATCACAACACCGTATATGTCGGTAGCCAGTTTGTTCACATGACCACCGATGGCGGTCAGAGCTGGAAGGTCATCAGTCCCGATTTGACACTGAACGATAAGTCGCACCAGCAGAACTCCGGCGGATTGGCCAATGACAACCTGATGACTTTCGATGGCGCGACGCTGTACGCAATCGCCGAGTCGCCGGTGCAGAAAGGACTGATTTGGGCCGGCACAAACGATGGCCAGGTTCAGGTCACGCGCGACGGCGGGCAGCACTGGACGAACGTGACCAGGAACATTCCTAATCTGCCGCCATGGGGAACCGTGTTTAACATCGAGCCCTCACATTTCGATGCCGGAACGGCTTACATCACGGTCGATCTGGAGCAGGTCGGCAATTACGATCCGTTTGTCTTCAAGACCAGCGACTACGGCCAGAGTTGGCGCGCAATCGCTGCAGGAATTCCCAAATCGGTATCGAGCTTCGTTCATTGCGTGCGCGAGGACCCGGCGCGCAAAGGCATGCTGTACCTCGGAACCGACAACGCGCTTTATGTCTCGTGGAACGATGGCGGAAGCTGGACCCGGCTGCGCAGCAACCTGCCTCCCGCCCCGGTGTACTGGCTCGAGATTCAGCCTCACTTCCACGATCTCGTAATTGCAACCTACGGTCGCGGCTTCTGGGTCCTCGACGATCTCACGACGCTGCGCAACTGGGATTCCGCTCAAAGCAAGAACGCAGTGCTCCTCCCAGTCCGCCCGGCGTACCGCTTTCGCTCGCGTCAGGATGGCCTGGCGTCCGACCCAAACAGTGCCGTTTTGGGAGAGAATCCACCTTACGGCGCGGATATCAATTTCTACCTGAAGCAGGCGCCAAAACAGATTGAGCTTTCCATTCTGGGACCGAACAACGAAATCGTACGCACGCTAAAGCCGGCGCCCAAGCCGACGGGCGATCGCGAGGTTGATGACTACGACAAGCTGATCTATGGCGAAGGTTTGAAGGCCCAGGCTGGACTGAACCGGGTGTGGTGGGACCTGCGCTACGAACCTCTCACGACGGTGAAGTTGCGCGTGAGTCCTCCGGGCGAGCCATGGGTCCGGGCGGCGTCTGCGGGATATCGTCCGCTGATCATGTGGACCAGCCTGGCTTTTCCGCCACGTGTGGTTCCGGGAAAGTACACGGTCAAGCTAACTGTGGACGGCGAGTCCTTCACGCAACCTCTGGAAGTGCTGGCTGATCCGCACACACTCGGCAGCGCGCAGGATACTGAGGCGGAAGTTAGCTTCCTTCGCGCATTGGTCAAAGAACTTGATGAAGCGGCGAAGATGATCAACGACCTCGAGTGGGTTCGACTCGAAGCCGAACAGCGCCATGCTCGGGCTTCGGACTTAGCCCAGAACGGGAACGCTGCGGACGATCTAGAACAACGTGCTACGACTGCCGAAGAGAAACTCCTGGACGTGCACCTGACGGGCCGTGTCGAGGACTCGTTCCGGCATCCGATGGATCTGTATGGAAGGATGATGGCAGTGCTGGCGAATCTGGGAGCGACCGGGGCCGACCTGCCTCCAACCAGTCAGCAAGTCGAGGTGAATCGTGAATTCCAGCAGCGGCTCAGCGAGGCGCGTCAAGCCTATCAGGAAGTGATGCAGTCGGCTGGAAAGAGTACTGGAGGCATGTAGCTTCGGCCCCTTTGTCCCATATTGGTAGAATCACCTCAGCTCCTCAATCACAGGTTGCGGGATGTCCAGCCCATTCAGCGATGTTAAGACGGCCATATCGGAGATTCATGCGGGCCGAATGATCGTCGTGGTTGATGACGAGGACCGCGAAAACGAGGGTGATCTCACCATCGCGGCGGAATTTGCCACGCCCGAGGCCATCAACTTCATGGCCCGGCATGGGCGCGGCCTTATCTGCCTCGCCCTCACCGAGGAGCGCATCGATTATTTGCGCCTGGGAATGATGACCCCAGTCAATACTTCCCAACATGGAACAGCTTTCACCGAGAGCATTGAAGCTCGGGAAGGAGTCACTACTGGCATTTCCGCTTATGACCGAGCGCGCACCATCAGAGTGGCGATCGATCCAGCCAGCCGGCCGTCTGACTTAGTCAAACCCGGACACACCTTTCCACTTCGCGCGCGCAGGGGTGGAGTGCTGGTGCGCGCCGGCCAGACTGAAGCCGCGGTCGATCTCGCGCGGATGGCGGGCCTGATCCCTGCGGGTGTGATCTGCGAAATCATGAAGGAAGATGGCACCATGGCACGAGTGCCCGACCTAATTGAGTTCAGCCAGCAGCACAACATGAAGATGCTGACAGTCGCAGAATTGATCCGTTATCGTCTGCAGCACGAGCGTTATGTTCGACGCATCGGAGAAGGAGTTCTGCCCACAAGATACGGCGAGTTCCGTCTGGTGGCATATGAGTCCGAGGTTGATGGTGGCGAATCCCACGTGGCCTTACTGTTTGGCGATGCCGGCGAAGGCGATGAGCCGGTTTTGGTCCGAGTCCATTCACATTGTCTTGTGGGAGATATCTTTGGAACCACGCTCTGCGATTGTCGCGCAGTCCTGGATAACTCGATGCAGATGATCGCCGCGGCAGGAAGAGGCGCAATCATTTATCTGCACCAGACGGCAAAGGGGTTTAACGTGACCGAAGTGGTCGAAGGTTCTGCGTTGAGCTTCGAGCACGCATCACGAACTCAGCCGAGTCCGGAACATCAGCGACGCACACAGCGACAGATCGGATTGGGAGCGCAAATTCTCTCTGACCTGAACCTGCGACGGATTCGATTGCTGACGAATCATCCAAGGCGAGTGCCCGCATTAGAGGGATTTGGGATTGAAATTCTGGAACAGGTTCCCATAACGCGACGCAGCCACCGGCGATTGCCGGCGGCACTGCCGGTCATTGACGAAAATTAGCTAATTCGGTTTGCAGGCCTGCACGTCTTCATCGCGGATGAAGAAGTGAGCTGAGCATTTGTCAGAGCCGCAGATCACGGGAGTGATTCCCGCCATCTGCCTGCGCGTGATGAGTCCGAGCGTTCCGCATTCGGGACAGGCAAGCACTGCCCAATAGGGATCCTCTCCTTTTCCGACTTCTCCGGCATTCTCCAGCACGAATACCGTGCCGGGTTGCATTTGCTCTGGAATCCATTCCGTCAGGATGTTCAGCTCAGCCACCACGGTCACCTCCGACCGATGTCTGTGTTGTCATTCCGCGCGCAGAATGACGATCCTAGTCACGCAGAGCGCCGAAGACGCACTCCGCGACCGTTGCTGTTTCGTCCTTGCTTCCGCCTTACCGCATGGCGTTTGTAGACCTCCGCGCGAACTTCCTGGACAGCGTCTGTTAAGCAAATGGAGAGAATAGGCTGTCGGGAGTTCTTCAGCAGATCGACAATCTGCCGTTCTGAATTTTCCAAATAAATGCGCTTGCCATCCGTAAGCAAGTGATATTCGCTGCCCGAGGTCACCGTCTCGACCAGCCGCTTGCCCAGCTCCCGCTGCAGATACCGCATTACCTGACGCACACGCTGCAAGGAAAAGCCCTTGCGCCGCAATTCGCAAATGACCGCGACCTCCGCCAGATCGTCGAGGCTGTAAACACGATTACGCCCCCGCCGCTGCGGCACGACGATCTTGCGCTCATCCCACCATTGGAGTTGACGGGCGGTGATGCCCGTGAGCTCTATCACTTCAACCGAGGTGAAGCTCCCAACAGCTTCCGAATCGTTTTGCGGTTGAGCTTTCATTTCTGTCTAAACATTTCAGAGAAGAAATGTTTCAAACAAAATACACCTTGCATGTTGGATGTCAAGCAAGAAGAGTCTCTGCCGGGTATGCAGGCTGATGCAAGAGCAACGCTGGTCCTTCGCCTACGTCGCTTCGGTCCTTGGCTCGGGATGAGAAACGAGTGTTAGCGAGGCGGAAGTCAAAGCATGCTGAGATCGTTTGATGTGTTTGTTCGCTAGGTGTCTTGCCTTGCAGAGGCTCGCTGGAAGGAATCGAGAAACCTATCTGCCGGGTCCGACGTTGTCGTCAGAGTTGGGGTCCCACAGCAGTTCGACGCCAGAGCCTTCTTTCACTTTGCCGGAGAGCCCGGTCGCCTCTTCAGGCGGCAAACCGGCCATTTCACGCTTGCGGTTTTGGATTTCGCGGAGCTCACGAAGGATCTGCGCTTCTTGTTCGACGTACTCGTCTTCGTTGATTTTGCCTTCGTCGACGTCGACCTGCAGCTGCAGTAGCCGTTCTTTAATGGGAGCATCATCGGTGTACTGCTCCTCGGCGACCTTCACCAACGTCCGGAGGATGGACTTGAAGCCGGTGAAAGGAAGCATGAGCAGGTCATCGATAAAAAGCATAGCTACTCGCCGCTGGTGGTTAGCTGGCTACCGGCGGCTGATCAGAGCCGCCGGCTCGCTACTACGCTAACTCGCCGTTCCTCTCTCCAACTTCAACCGAATGTTCACGAAGTTGTAAGGTGGCCACGGCCCCGTGTACTTGAAATTCAGACGGTCGCCGAACTTTTGCGCCACCGCATTCACCGCGGCGTCGAATTCAGTTTCCTTATCTTTTTGAATGAGGAACGCAGCGTTCATGATCATCTTGTCGCCGATGACTTTGTTGTCGCGTGACGCCACGCACACGGCACGTAAACCGTCATAGATCTCGCGCACAACTTCCGCGGCCCGCTCGGCCAATGCCTTGTCGATCATGCGACCGAGCTGCATGCGAGCAAAGTAAGTCGATTGCAAGTGCTTGCGCGTGAGCTCGTGCTGAAAGCGATGAATCTCCTCATTCTCCTTCTTTAGTTCTTCAACGATGCGATCGCGATCCCACGTGACTTTGAGGCCGAACTCCAGCTTGTTCGCCATCTGCTTGAGCACATCTTTCAGCGAGGGATAAATGCTCTTCAGCACCTCACGAATGTCGTCGTCAGTACGGAAAACCGTACCGAAACTCATCGGGATGATGGTGTTGTTCTTCATGACCGTCTCGATCACGTGCTCGTGCGCGAGCGCGTTCTCGCGCGTGGGGTCGAAGATGAAGACAGGCGTCTTGCTGACGACGGCAGCGATATCGCCCTGGTGCACGGTGTACACGTTCTCGCCGATGCCGCCGATGCCGATCTTGCCGAAACTCATAGGCTCACGGGCTTCGATAACGCCATACACATACCGGCCTTCCTGCTGTGCCTGCGGCCGGCCGTTAGTTAGCCCGGCGGACGATCCGGGTCCTTCGATGGGCTCGATGCTGTGGACTTCCTTGCGCGTCTCTCTCTTCGCCCGCAGAGGCGTCGGCGCCGCTTTCTTTTTCGGTGTCTTTGTAGGGCTCATACTCTCCCTCGAGAAGTTTCTCGATCGTAGTGAAGAATTCCTCGATGTCGATCGGCTTGTATAAGATCGCAATACCATTCTGGCGCGCTTCTTCGGCAGTTTCTTTGCTGGCGTAACCCGTCAGCAGCGCGGCCTTCACATCGGGCTTCTGCCTACGACCTTGCTGAATTACCTCAAATCCTGTGTGCTCCTGCTCCAAAGAATAATCGCACAGTAGAAGATCGAAGTCGCGCCGTTTCAACGCCGTAAGGGCTTCCACGGACGAAATCGCAGTCTCAACCTCATATCCCTTCTTCGCCAGGATAAGGCCGTAAGTCGTGAGCACCGAACGCTCATCGTCGACCACGAGGATTGAGTATTTCTTCTCCACCATGCTACGCGTTCGTCACTCGCTGCGCCGGGAATGCCCTATTTCCGGATCTTCTATCGGACCGCCGGCAAGTCGATCTTGAAAATCGTTCCCTTCCCTACCCTGCTGCGCACGCTGATCTTGCCTCCATGGTTGCCGATAATGCCGCGCACGATCCACAAACCTAGACCTGTTCCTTTTTCGCCCTTTGTAGTCACGAACGGCTCAAAAATCGAACTGAGTAGCTCTTTGGGAATGCCTGTGCCGGTATCGCCCACCAGGATTCGGATATTTCCCAGGGGGAATTCCTTGCTGGTGCGGACATGCCTTGTGCGCAAGCGAAGTTTGCCGCCAACAGGCATGCTGTCTTTGGCATTGATTACAAGGTTCGACAGCACTTGCCGCAACTGGTCGGCGGCGACTACCGCGTCGGGCAAATCTCCGAGCTCCGTGCCAACCTCGACGTTCGAGCGCTGCAGTTGGCGATTGAGCAGGATCACCGTATCTTCAACCAGAGTGTTCACGTTGATCGGCTTGACCTGCTCGTTATTTCTATACAACCCAAGCATCTGCCGCACGATGCGAGCTACTCGCTCGGTTTCCGATTTCAGAATGTCATACACCGGCTGAGCATCTGACTTCACCGCGTCGGAAAGCAGATAGATCGCATTCTTAATCGCTTCCATCGGGTTATTCACTTCGTGCGCGATGGTCGCGGCAAGACGTCCGGCAGCGGCAAACTTTTCGATCTCCAGCATGCGCCGCTCGACTTTGAGCTGCTCGACACGACGCAGAGCGGTGAGGTCGCGGAGGACAGTCACGGTGAAGGCGACTTGACCACGCTCGTCGTATATCTTTCCCGAGCGTGTGTCATATTCGATTTCTTGTTTCGTAAGCGGGTCCGTCAACTTAAGAGTGCCGCTTTCCTTGTCGGCAAATCCGAAGGTGAAGGCAGTGACGTAAGCGTCAAGTTGCGCCTGATTCTTGAGACGAATCTCGTCCGGGACGCTCTCCTTGCGCTCGCCGAGACCAAAGAGGTTCTGCGCGAGCGGATCGAGAAGCACAACTTTCGCAAAGCCATCGCAGACGACAATGGGATCGCCGACGCTCTCGATGATCACGTTCAGGCGATCGCGGTCTTGCCGGACTAACTCTTCTGCAGCGCGCAGCTTCTCGTAGTTGGAGCGGAGTTCCTGGTCAGCACGGCGCAGGTCGGTTACGTCGCGCATAACGGTGACCATGCCGAGTGGCATTCCGTCACGGCTGAAAGTCGGAGTGCATACGGCTTCAAACAACATTTCCTCGCCTTCAATCGCGTCGATCAAGGTGAGGTCGCGCGAAGCCTCGACGCCGGAGACTGCTACCGACGAGAGCGCCGCCGAGAACAGTAAATTGTTCATCTCGACCGCGCGCGCCAGCCCTTCTGTCAATCCTTCGTTGAGAGTGCTGTCGGGCACTTTGAAGAAGCGTTCCGCGGCCCGATTCTGCACGATTACACGATAGTGATTGTCGGTGAGGATTACAGGATCGCTCATCGACTGCATGACAGTCTGGAGCTGGGCGATAGTCACGTCCATGTCCGTCATGCGGTTGTAGTAGTGTTCGACCTTGAACAATCTCGAGAGATAGCGATTCGCCATCTCGATGAGGTTGTTGAGCAGTACCAGATCGGGAGTTTCGCGGCTGGGCAGTTCGACGGCTACGAGCGCCGCGTAGGCGCGCATGCTGCACGTCCCGCAGACCTGGCTTTCAAGGCTCATTTTGCGGCGGCGCAGCGCATTATCGACGGCAAGACACTCGCTGCGACGTTCGCGCTCAGCCTCCCAGCAGACCGTGGTGTTGCTGTAGAGGATGGGATGGCAATAAAGGGAGCGGTGGTGCAGCGAGGAATCCTTCACCACGCTGGGACGCTGCGAGTGCAGCACATCCACTACTGGATTTTCGGTCGCGAAAAGCGAGCTGCGAAAGCGCTCGAGGTAATTTTTGGAGCAGTTGAGGGAAGCGGAAGGCAGAATCTCACCGCTCTCGAAGTCGACGGCAACGATGAACGTACGCTCGAATCCAAGAGCTACCAATTCCTCAAGGAGAATTGGATAAACCTCTTCCGAGCGTTCG
>JAFAUE010000068.1 GCA_019243475.1 Acidobacteriota bacterium
ATACTTCACCATCTTTCCGCATTTTGGATGGCGCGCGCTCTTCTTTGTCGGCGGACTCCCGGCACTGCTATCGCTATTCATCCGCGCCAAGGTGAAGGAGTCGCCCGCCTGGCACAGCTCACGAACGGAATGGTCAACCTATTGGGCATTGGTCCGGCGCAATTGGCGGCGCTTTGCTTATCTCGTGCTGTTGATGACGATGATGAACTTCATGTCGCACGGCACCCAGGACCTCTATCCAACGTTCTTGAGCAAGACCCGCGGTTATGGCGCACATATGACCGCAATCATCAGCATCATTTCTATGGTCGGCGCGATCTGCGGCGGACTTGCGTTTGGGGCTTATTCCGATCGCAAAGGACGGCGTCGCGCAATGATTACGGCAGCCTTGCTGGGGGTGGCCGCGATTCCGCTGTGGATTCTGTCGCCGACCACAGTTCTCCTGATGGCAGGCGGCTTTGTCATGCAGTTCATGGTGCAAGGCGCATGGGGCGTGATTCCCGCGCACATCAATGAGCTTTCACCGGGTGAACTGCGCGGATTCTTTCCCGGCTTTGCTTACCAAATTGGCGTGCTCTGCGCTTCGACTATCAGTTACATCGAGCCGGTATTGGGCGAACGTTTCTCCTATACGCAGTCGATGGGAATGCTGGCAGCCGCGGTACTTGCGATTGGCGCGCTGGTGATTGCTCTTGGCCCGGAAGCCAAAGGCGCGAGATTCGGGTAGGCGCTATCCGGATGGACCGGCCGCAGCCGTAACGTGTACTCGGTCCTGTTTGCCGATGTAACTCTTCCTGCGAAACCAGTCTTCCATCGCGGTTTGCAAAGCATCGATGGGAACTCGCGTTCCAATCTCCATTACGCCATCGGCGATGGGCAAGGTCTCATCAAAGACGGCGTCATTGGTGAAGTTGCGCATGGAGAAATTGTCCAGCCACTTCATGTCGCAAAGCCTTCGCTGGCCTGCGCTCTCGTATTCCACTCTCACTCTGCGGGCAAACATCTGGTCACCATTGTAGAAACATAAGTCCGCTCGACAAATACAATTTGAACAGCGATGTCTGCGATAAAAATCATCGGCGCCGGACTGGCAGGATGTGAAGCTGCCTGGCAGTGTGCCCGGCGCGGTTGCGAAGTCTCTCTTTACGAGATGCGTCCGGTGCGCATGACGCCGGCGCACCAGACGGGTGACTTTGCTGAACTGGTCTGCTCGAACTCTCTCAAGAGCGAAAGCGAGAACACTGCGCCCTGGCTGCTGAAGCAGGAGATGCGGCGGGCCCGATCGCTGCTGCTGAATTGCGCGGACCAGACGGCCGTGCCCGCAGGTCACGCGCTCTCCGTCGATCGCGAGCTCTTCTCCCGGCGCGTGCTGGAAGCGCTCTCTGCCGAGCCTCTGGTTCGAGTGGCTCGCGAAGAGGTCAGCGAGATTCGAGAAAACGATGGAATCACGATCGTGGCGTCCGGACCGCTGACCTCCGATGCACTGTCCGGTGAAATCGCGCGGCTCTCCGGAAGTTCGCATTTGTATTTCTACGATTCCATCAGTCCGATCGTGGACGCCGAATCGATCGACCGAAGCAAGGTGTACATGGCGGCGCGCTATGACAAAGGTTCGGCCGATTACATCAATTGTCCTTTCAACAAGGAAGAATATGACCGCTTCTACGATGCATTGATTGCGGCTCAATCGGCGGATGAGCATGACTGGGAAAAGCTCAACTACTTCGAAGCCTGCCTGCCGATCGAGGAGATTGCGCGGCGCGGACGCGACACGCTGCGCTTTGGTCCGATGAAGCCTGTTGGATTGCGCGATCCGCGTACGGGAAAGACTCCGTATGCCGTCGTGCAGCTTCGCAGCGAGAACGTGCGGGCCGATTCCTACAATCTGGTTGGCTTTCAGAACCACTTGAAATTTGGCGAGCAGGCCCACGTGTTGCGGCTGATTCCCGGATTGGAAAATGCAAAATTCCTTCGCTACGGGCAGATCCATCGCAATACATATCTGAACGCACCAACCCTGCTGAACGAGACGCTGCAAATGAAGCAGCACCCAAACGTATTTTTCGCCGGACAAATTTGCGGGGTCGAGGGCTACACCGAATCGATCGCGGCAGGACTTCTCGCAGGCATGCATGCGGCCGCACGCGCACAAGGATCTGCACTCGAACCACCGCCGCGCGAGAGTGCCATGGGCTCGTTGGTCCACTACATATGCCATGCGGAGGCGAAGAACTTCCAACCGGCAAACATCACCTTCGATTTGTTGCCGCCGCTTGACGAAGACACGCGACGCCGCATACGCGACAAACGCGAGCGGCACCGGCTGCAGTGCCAACAAGCGCTGCAGGCGTTTGAGGACTGGTGGAAATCTGCTTCCATGCGGTTCGTTCCGGTCGGGAGTGAAACCGCTACTTCAAAGCCGCTGCTGCAAGACTTTGCACCTTCTAGCTCTTCCCGCGAAGCGCCAAAGTGGTAGTTTTCACCTAATCCTGGGCTAAGGCCGGGCAAAAAATTCCAGAGTTTTGCAGCAATTCTGCCTGCCTTCCGAGTCGAATCAATAACTTAATTCCTGGCATTGCAACTGCTCTTGGGCAATGGCATGAGGGTAGAACCCGGAATGCCCGAGCGAAGCCAACGCGCGATCGACATTATGCGCTCCGTGCTGGAGGAAGAAAGAGGAGTCTCCAGGGTGCACGTTACCGTGCCGGCTTCAGTCAGCTGTCCCACACTTAATTGCCAGAATCGCCTGGCCATCATGCGCGACGTGAGCACTTCCGGCGCGTTTTTTTATGCGGAACTGGACGCCTTCGAGGGTGAACCCATAAGCCTGCAGTTCGTGCTCAGCGCCTTTGGAAAAAACATCCGAATGGTGTGCGATGGAGAGATCGTGCGCGTGGAGCGTTTTCCCCGGGGCGCAGCCACGGGAATAGCCGTGCAGTTCAGCCGCTGCAACATGTTCCCGGCGGACGTTTCGTAGGGCAAGAGTCGCTGAAACGAATTTCCTGAAATAGTCTGTCCTGAAACGCCTTGACTACTTGCTGCTGGCCGCGGCGTCCCGCGCCTTGATGAAATCGTCGAGATTACTCTTATCAATCAGCGTTGCTCCCGTATCTACAGCCGCTGGAACCGGCGAGTAAGGGTCGTTCTTCCAGTCGCTGGCAAATGATCCTGGTGGATGGTGATGCAGAGTGTCGAGCATCATCGTTCCCACGTACGTCATGGTGGCCGGCTTCTGTGCAATGGTGGCGGCGATGGTGCCGTCGCGGATCGCGTCCAACGTCTCCTGGTCGGTATCAAACGCCACGATAATGCGGTCGGTGATCTTGTAATTCTTCATTACCTGCGCGACCTCTTTGCCGGAAGAGGCTTCGAGACACAGATATCCGTCGATCCGCTCCGCACCCTTCTTCGCCAACGACGCCGAAGCGGCATCGAAGGCCGCAGATGACTGTCCGTGAATGTCCACTACCTGCACGATTTTCATTTCAGGATGGCTGGCGAAGGCTTTCCGATAGCCAAATAGGCGCGCGTCGAGATTGGCTTGTCCAGGCATGCTCAACACCATGAAATTGCCCTTGCCATTGCTTTTCTTGATTGCGATCTGCGCGCCGAGTTCCCCCGCACTCTCATTCTGCGTGCCAACGTAAAACAGACGCTTGCTGTCAGGCGCGTCTGAATCCACTGTGATGACCGGTATTCCCGCCTGTAACGCCTGGTCGATCTCCGGCCCCATCAGCTTCGGGTCCGCCGGGGAGACGAGAATTCCCGCAGGTTTAGCGGCAACCGCCTTACGAAATTCCTGAACCTCGGCCTGCGGGTCATAGCTATCTGGACCAGCCAGCTGGCTCTGCACACCCATTTCGTGCGCAGCTTTGCGCAGCCCCGAAGCCGCGGCCTGCCAGTAGGGTAGCTGAATGTTCGCGGAGACGAGATAGTACTTTTCTTTGTCGTCGTGATAGCCGCAGCCTGCCAGCGCAAGCAGGATCGAAGACAGCACTAACGCGAGAATTAGCTTCATCAGGGTGCGCATGCGAGCCTCCACAGAACCACCTCCGCTAGCAGGTGGTGACGTTCCGGATTCAGTCAAGGAAAGCGGAGGGATTGTAGCAGAAGAACTCTACGAGCTTCCGCTCAGCCGTATGCGCGACACGGCGGACCTTCTATTCATAAGCCAGAGCGTCGATGGGATCCTTCTGCGCCGCCTTGAATGCCGGGTAGACTGCGCCGATCATCGCGCCGAGGATGGCAATCACCGCCGACTTCCAGACCCAGTGCTCCGCTCCTACATCGATGCGGATGGTCGGAAATTTCATGAGCAGCAGATGGCCGGTGGTGAAACTGATAGCGATGCCGACGGCAATGCCCAGAACGGCGAGCAGTGTGGTCTCGCGCAGAATAATGTTGACGATGTAAGACTTGGAAGCTCCCAGTGACTTGAGAATACCAATCTCTCGGGTTCGCTCCATCACGGCCGTGTACATGGATTGAAAGATCACGATGAATCCGATGCAAACGGCGATCCCGATTACAACTTTCACGGTGATGGAAAATCCCGGAAGCGATTCCGGACTAAACAGGCTTAGCCACTCCTTCACCGATTCCACCAGATATTGGCCCATTCCAGGAACGCCAAGCACCTCTTGCTTGAACGCAGCGAAGTTCTGTGGGTCGTCGAGCTTTACGTAAAAGATCGACGCTTTGCCGGCCGAATTGGTGAGGTCCTGCAGCGTCGTCATGGGCACAAACTTCCGTCCGCCCTTTCCGTGCTCTGCGATTCCGCAGATTCGGAACTCGTGATTCAAGACTTGAATCGTCTGCCCGACACGCAAATGCGAAGAGTTGGCCGAATAATCGTCGACGATGATGTCGTTCGGTCCCTGGAAGGGGCCGCCGGAAAGATAGCGGAAGGGCGAACCCATCTTGTCCCAACTGGGAAGATCGATTCCGTAGATCGTTTCCAGAGCGCCGGAGGTGCTCGATTGCAGCAGCACCGGGGTGACCGCGGTTACATGATCGAGCTTTGCAAGAACGCCACCCACTTTCACCGATAGGGGTGATCCGCTTGCGCTCAGGATCATGGATGAGCCCGGAGGACGAACCATGGCGTCAGCTCCAATGCCGGCCTGGCGGTCTTTCTGATCGTTCAGCATGCCGAACATCAGCCCGACGATCACAAGCATGAGCGTCACCTCGACGGCCACCGCAAAGATGCTGATCAGGGACCGAATCGGCCGATGTACGAGGTTCGACACAATCATCTTGTTCATGCAGACATTCTAATGTGCGGGCATGAACAGCTCAGTGTGAGCTCTTAGCGGCAGGCAATCGTCGGTAAGCGATAGGCACTCAGCCATAGGCAGGCGCAGTCCATTTAGTCCATATAACGTCCACTCAGTCCATCAATATCCAAAGGAATGATTGCTGTTGAAAGCCGCTCTTTTAGATCAGCTGCCGTCGATGGAGAGCGCCCAGCGCCCATGCGGCATTTTCACGCGCGTGTGGTTCGGGCGAAGTGATGAGAGTCTTGATCAGAGCATCGGTGGAGGATTTGCCGATGTTTACCAGCGCGGCGGCCGCTTCTTCGCCAAGCGTCAGCTTAGAGGTGTCTGGAGCGTCGGGCCTGCGATATTTTGAAACTTCAATCTTGGTGTCGTCGCCCAGCAGATCGACCAGAGCTGGGATCGCCTTTTCGGCCGCCATCCCCCGGTTCCCGAGCCAGTAGGCCGCCGCCGCACGCTGCTGTGCCTCGCGTGAGTGGAGTTGCGCAATGTGTTTGTCGATGCTCTGTTCCAGCCCGCGGACGCTGACCTGCTGCTCCCGGCCGACAAAGCCGCAGAACAGCACCATGCAACTCAGCAGGGTGGAAAGAGCGATTGCGTGCTTGTGTTGCCTCATGAGGTGTTCCCGAAGCCTCAGAAGAAACTCGCGTTGAGTGCTATTAGGGCAACTCTGTTACCTAAGGATTTCATCCAGCCAACTCCAAGAAAATGAAGAATAAGCGGGGGTCGAGGAGCGCCTGTTCGTGCAGCAGCATTGGCCAAACATGGGAAGCTCTGTTCGGAAGCGGACGCAAGAACTTCCATTTCCAGGACTTTCATCTTCCTAGGAAGAATATTGAAAAGCAGTGAATTAGCGATGAATTTTCAGCTTCTGGAGGCGCAAGCAGGCAGTGCAATATCCTCGCAAATAGTTGTATTTAAAGCAAAAAACAACATAACTGCACCTATTGACAATAACTCACTCATATTTTATTATCCGTTCGTGCTTAGATTGCATCTAAGCTCCATGTAGGCCCAAGTTGGGTCGAAAAGTTTGAAAATTTCTTATCGCCTTTGAGGAGGTTTAACTATGGTTGTCACTCGTTGGGATCCGTTCCGTGAGCTTGCCAGTCTGCAGAACCGCGTGAACAGCCTGTTCCAGGATTACAGCCGCACCAATCAGGACGAGCTGAGCACCGCTGCCAGTTTTGTTCCCGCCGTCGACGTTTACGAAGACGAGCACAAAGTAACGCTGAAGCTGGAGATTCCTGGCGTGAACCAGGAAGAAGTGGACGTTCGCCTGGAGAACAACACCCTGACAGTTCGCGGCGAGCGCAAGTTCGAGAAGGAAGAGAAAGAAGAGAACTTCCACCGCATCGAACGCCGCTACGGCAACTTTGTCCGCTCGTTTACTCTGCCCAACACGATCGATACGGAGAAAGTAAACGCCAGCTATGAGAACGGCGTGTTGAAGATCGAGCTCTCGAAGCGCGCGGAAGCCAAGCCGAAGCAGATCAAAGTGAACATCAGTGGAGGCAAGACTCTGGGCAAGACGGTTGAGGGAACGAAGTCCGAAGCCAAGAGCACCGCTGCATAATTTCTAAATCAACTTAAGAGGTCATAGCGGGGGGACGGGCCAGAGGGTACGTCTCCCCGTTTGTTTTGAGGAGAAAAAGTTTCGAAGAGCGTTGCGCCTTTAACTTTGGAACTCGAAATCTCGAAACTCGAAACGTTTTTTGGTACGACCCCGCAACGCTGCGTACAAAACGGAAATCAATTCTAATCAGGTACCGATATGGCAATTCGCTGGGAAAAACTAACGGTCAAGTCACGAGAAGCTCTGCAGCGCGCGAGTGAAGTCGCTACGGAAAACGGCAATCCCGAACTGTTGCCATTGCACTTGCTCGTGGCCCTGCTCGAGGACAAAGAAGGAATCATTGTTCCCGTTTTGCGACAGATCGGCGCAGCTCCGGAGAAGCTTCTCTCCAGCTCGAACTCCGAACTCGAGCGATTGCCCAAAGTCTCCGGCGGATCGACACAGCCGGCAATGTCGAGCGCGTTGCAGAAAGCGATCGATCTGGCATTCAAACAGGCTGAGAACTTCAAAGATGAATACGTTTCGGTCGAACACCTGCTGCTCGCGCTCACGCAATTAGGCCGTGATCCCGCGCAAAATCTGTTGAAGTCCGCAGGCGCGACGCAGGATGCCATTCTGCAGGCGCTTACCCAGATTCGCGGTTCACAGAAAGTGACTGACGAGAATCCCGAAGCGAAATACCAGGCACTGGAGCGCTACGCCAAGGACTTGACGGAGCTGGCGCGCAAAGGCAAGCTCGACCCGGTAATC
>JAFAUE010000074.1 GCA_019243475.1 Acidobacteriota bacterium
GAAGGGAAGCGCGCAGCCGGTGCGCGCCGCGCAAGGCAAAGTTGAAGCCGCCGCTGACGATGCCAACATGACCAAGTGGTACTACGGCGGCAACGAATACATCGTTCCCACGGATCAGTGGAACGAGACCTTCAATCGCTACAAGGCTCAGACAGACACCGAGCATCGGGACGTGGTCGCCGCGGGCGGCCTGCATATCTTCGGCACCGAACGCTACGAGGCGCGCCGAATCGACAACCAGCTTCGTGGACGCGCCGGCCGCCAGGGCGATCCCGGCTCCTCGCGCTTCTATCTGTCGCTCGAAGACGACCTGATGCGCATCTTCGCCAAGGAGTGGGTCTCAAATCTTCTCCAGCGCCTCGGCATGGAAGAAGGCATTCCCATCGAGTCGAAGATGATCTCACGCCGCATTGAGGCCGCGCAAAAGGCCGTGGAAGCGCAAAACTTTGAGTCGCGCAAACACCTGCTCGAATACGACGACGTGATGAACAAGCAGCGCGAGGCCGTCTATGGTTTGCGCCGCCAGCTGCTCGAAGGCATCGACCAGAAGGACTTGATCCTCGAGGACTACGTCGCCAGCATCGTTGGCGACCTGCTCGATCAGTACGCTCCGACGAATCAGCACGCCGAGCAGTGGGACCTGAATGCCCTCAAGCAGCAGATTTTCACCCGCTTCGGCGTTGACCTCGCGGCCGAAGGAATGGACCTCGAAAAACTCAACCGTTCCGAAATGGGAGACGCCATCTTTGGCAAGCTCAAGGACCGGTACGAGGCCAAAGAGAAGCTTATTGGCTCGGAAGCCATGCGTTATCACGAGCGCATGATCATGCTCAGCGTCCTCGACGGGCAGTGGAAGGATCACCTGCTGAGCATGGACCACCTGAAAGAAGGCATCGGGCTGCGCGGATACGGCCAGCACGATCCTCTGGTGGAGTACAAACGCGAGTCGTTCGAAATCTTCGAAGCGATGATGCAGCGCTTCCAGGAAGAGACTGTCCGCTACCTTTATCTATTGCAGGTCATCGAAGCCACGCCACAGCGGCAGCAGGCACCCCCGCCGCCCCCCGATGGGGGACTCACCATGGACGGCGTTCCCTTCGATCCGACTCGACCGCTGGCGCCGCCTCCCTCCCATAACGGGAACAAGCGAGCCGCCACCTCGATGGACGACATGGAGCGCGAGTTTATGCGCAAAAAGGAGCGAGAACTCCAGGCCGCTCGCATGGCCGGCGCAGGCGAAGGCGGAGGAGTGCAGCAGCGCCGAGTGGGAGACAAGATTGGACGGAACGATCCGTGCCCATGCGGGTCGGGCAAGAAGTATAAGAAGTGCTGCGGCGCGTGACGTAAACCGGCAACCTCTCGGCCAGGCGTTGAGTTGTTCTAAACCACAAAGGACACGAAGGAGCACAGAGGAAATCCCAAACGCCTCCGTGAACCTTCGTGTCCTCTGTGGTTTAGTGCCTTGGAATTCACGGAATGGCTTGAGAGGAAAACTCCATCTACCGTCATCCTGAGGACGAACGACCAAGCGCCAGCGCGGGAGAGAGGACGAAGGATCTCTCGGAATGCATTAGAGGTACATGCGGGTTGTGAATCTCACACCAAAGCCGGCTTTTGGTGAAGGATTCACGACCAGCATTCTAGTCGCGCGCATCGTCAGAGATCCTTCGCCCAGGTCTCAGGATGACAGGTTCTAGACTGAAGACGGCGGCGCGCTGATGCGATCTCCAGCCACGGAAACTTCATGGAGTCGCGCAATCAGTCGCGTGAACCGGCCGGTTCCACATTACTGCTTGGCAATCTCCTTCCACGTCATCTCCTTTGCCCGGCTTCCCGTCTTCTCTTTCCACGCATAAAACATTTGCGCGTAGCTCAGCGTGATGTATTCGGATTGCTTTACACCTAGCTGTTTGGCCACCCGGTCGATCCATTCCGGTTCGCCTTCGAGTTCGGCGATGTTGCCGATGGGCGTCTCGTCGATGACGACGTGGCCTTCGCCGTCGCCCCATTCGGCACGATATTTCTCATAACGGAACGAGGGCCGAAGCCCCAGCGATTCGAAGATGTGGGCCAGAGTCGCGCCGTCTGCGACTGTCGTCTCAGTTTCAATTCGCGTTTTGTGCTTGCCTGCGCTGCCTTTCGTCTTGTGCGTGACCGTCCACTTTTCGCCGTATTGGCGGATGCGCAGCACTTCGCCGCGGCTGCGCAGCGTTTCACCGGCAAAGTCATAGAGCGTGTTCATCTCGTGCGTCCGTCGAGTGACCAGCTTGAATCCGCAGGTGGAGAGCTTGCGCGCAAGCGCGGCGGCGTCCTCGATGCGCACTTTGACTTCAACTTCCTGGGCGGGCATAGGGGAATTGTAGATGCCAGGGTGAGGCAGGCGTTCGGCGGTCAGCTCTCAGCGTTCAGCCACTGAACGTTGTGCTGCGAATCACGCTCGGAGCCAATTTCTTTTTTTGGAAACGGCCCGGTTGGAAGATGCCGCTGCACATACGTCGTGAACTGGCTGAATGCCGATAGCTGAAAGCCCAGAGCTCCGTTTTCCGCAACTTTCCCCCATCTTCGACATCTATTGCTAAGCGATGTTACAGGCGTAACCCCTAGTGAAAGCGGGATTACCTCAGTTACTTTCCGTATTTGCCGACTTGGGCGACTCTGTAACAGTCTGTCTATGCGTTCGCGCGGGCCCATATCGCTGTTTTCGGCAATCATCGTGGGATTACTCCTGAACACCGGAGCCTCGGCTCAGGTTGCGAACGTTTCGCGCACGTCTTTTGTGGCCTCGGGCAGCAATCTTGACTTCACTCCCGCCGTCGGCGTTGCCAACCTCGCTCCGGAGGTAGCGCTCGCCACTTACGAGCGGGGACTCAAGGACCAGACCGCGGCGCTCGCCGGCTACACAGCCACCAGCGTGATCGATGCGGAGCTTCCTCAGTCTGCGCAAAAAGCTGAGTTCGAACTGAAGCGCCGCTACGTTTCGCCCAGCGTTCTGGAATTTACTCCGATCCGTTCTTCCGGCGACAAGTTCGTGCGCAACAACGTGATCGTTCGCCTGCTTGAGTCGGAAGTGGAACATGTGCGCCGGCGCGAGCAAGGTCAGACGGCCATCGATTCCAGCAATTACAAGTTCAGCTACAAAGGCTCAGCGCGGGTGAATGGCGCGGCCGTTCACGTCTTTGAGGTGAAACCGCGGCAGAAACGCGTGGGCCTGTTCAAAGGCAAGATATACGTCGATGCAACCAGCGCGCGCCTGGTGCGAGCGGAAGGTCGCATCGTGAAGTCGCCGTCTATCTTTATTAAGAAAATTGATTTCGTGCAGGACTACGCCAGCGTCGACGGATTCACTTTGCTCAGCCACATTCACTCTGAAGCCGAGACCCGACTCATCGGCAAGACAGTCGTCGATATCAGTCAGCGCGACTACCAGCCACAACTCGCAACCGCAGGGAAGACTTCGGTCGACACAGTTGCGATTGACGGATCGAACTAACGAATCGGACATCTGGCCATCGGGTCATCGGGTTATCTGAACCAGCTTGATTTCTAACCTGGCGCTTCTGGCGCCCACTGTGGACAGCGAGACAGCGCAGGAATATGGTCTTAGTGCTGTGAATCGCCTGCCTATCCATCTGCACCATCACGTGTACTGGATCGTGCCGCTGCTTGTGGTCGGAGTAGCGCTGCTGGTGCTCTGGGCAATGTCCTCTACAGACCATCGCGGTCCGCAGCTCTGACTACTATCGACTCTCTCACAGCTCTCCTCGTTGACACTATGTTCGCTTTTCGTGTGGAGTTGGGAGAAGCAGGCGCGTGACTCTCGATTCGAACCCGTTCGCGCCAACCGCCATCTTTCAGTCCTCATCTTAATTTGCAGCTCCAGAAAGATCATTCAGCACTGAGGCGCAGCTTGCGTTTTTGCAATGTGTGCGCCGGTTCGATTGCGTAAACAGGCGAGGAGGAACCGTCATCATGAAGACACTTTCAGCATTGGCATTGAGCGCTCTACTCACGGGCGGAGCAGCATGGGCGCAACAGGCGCAGCAGCCGCAAGCCGACCAGCAACAGCCCACGGCAACGCAGCAGGACATGCAGAACCAGAATCCGCTGGGCGATCAGGATCGCAACCAGCGGCGCGACAGCGACCGCTCGTGGTCGGGGACGCAGCAGCAGAACACCAACGACCGCGATCGCAACTGGTCGAACGACCAGAATGCACAGCAGAATCGCGACCGCGATTGGAAGACCAACCAGAACAGCGATCAGGACCGTGATCGTGTGAACCAGTACAACCCATACAACAACGGCCAGAATGGCACCTACACGACGGATCAGGACCGCCGAGACCGCGATCGTGACAACCAATCGAACGGACAGTACAACAACGGACAGTACAATCAGGACCAGAACCGCACTTACAACGATCGTGACCGGAATGGTCAGTACGGGCAATACGGCGAACATGACCGTGATCGGGCTTATGATCAGGATCGCGATAACTACAATCGTCTGCCCGAAAGCGACCGCGATAACAGCGCTACTACAAATTCCTCACAGCGTCGCGGGTTCCGCGATGGCCTCGCAGCTGGACGTTCAGATCGCCAGAGCGGGCGCAGCTTCTCACCCAACCATGGTATGACCAACAGCGGAAACCAACTTTATCGTCAGGGCTTCCGCCAGGGATATAGCCGGGGCTATTACGGCAACAACGAAAACGGCACGCAGTACCCGAGATAGCAAAGGGAATCAGGATGTGAGGAGCGGCGCGAAGGCGCCGCTCTTTTTTATTGGCGGAATGTCGAAGGCTCAGAACGCGCCCGAGTTAAGGATCGCTCCGTACGCGTTGTCAAAGCGATAGCGTAAGCCCGCCTATTGCACGGTCAGCGTGATGGATCCCGACGCCCCATTTGCGCTGGCAGAAATTGTTGTGGTGCCCGCAGACAGCAGCGTAGCAATTCCCGTTGTGGAACCAATGCTGGCGACCCCTGTATTCGACGAAGTCCAGGTCGGGTTCACTGCCGAACCGTTGTTCGTCGCACTAAACGTCACCGAACCGGTGGAGAGGCTCGCGGTAAATGTTCCCGAGCCTTGGGAGATACAACCAGAGCAGGAGATGGTCAGACTGCCGCCGCCGCTGGTGCTCACCGTCAGTGTTGTTACTCCGCTAATGTTGCCCTGAGCCGCGGTGATCGTGCTGCTACCTGTACTCTGGGCGGTCGCCAGCCCGGTGCTGCTGATGGTAGCCACGTTCGTCGAGGACGACTTCCATGTTACTGATGAAGTCAGGTCTTTGCTGGTGCTGTCGCCGAACGTACCGGTGGCGGTGAATTGTTGCGTGGCGCTGAGCTGGATGGTGGGATTCGACGGCGTAATCGAGATTGCCACCAGCGTGCTTGCCGAGGGAAAGAACTTGCCGCATCCCGCCGCAAGAATCACAGAAAGAACCACGAGGAAGATGCTGAGAAGGTAGGTGCGGGATTTTCTTGTCATGATCTGCGATAACGAGCCGTTGCGTAGCACAAGAACGAGGTCTCTTGCTTCAGATGCAGTGAAAATTGCAAAGCTTCGTAAACTTCTTCCAGCCAGGTCTTCTCAGTGCTTTGTCCAGGTTAAATAAAACCCGCCAAGCGGAACTCTTTCAGCTGCCTTTACTAAATACCCCTCCATCGCATCCTTTCATCCTGCTGAGGCCCTCAGTTCCGTGACTGTCTCGACAGCCGCGAGTGCCTGCTCCAAGTCAGCGATCAGATCATCCGCGTCTTCGATCCCGACTGACAACCGAATCAAATCCACCGGCAACTGGCGCTTTGCCGCCACATGGTCGGGCACGCTGGCGTGCGACATCCGTCCGGGCAGGCTGACAGACGATTGTAGTCCTCCAAAGCTGACCGTTATGGGAAAGAGCTTCAGCGACTCGACAAGCTGGCGCGAGGCCTCAAGCGAGCCGGTCTCGAAGCTGACCACCGCTCCATTGCCGCGCGCCTGGCGAAGATGGATGGCGAAGTTGCGCTTATCGAGCAGCGATGGGTAATAGATCTTTCTCACCACTGGATGGCCCTGCAGGAACGCGGCGATTTGAGCAGAATTCTCCTGCTGGCGATCCAGGCGGATGCCCAGGGTCTTAATTCCGCGCAGAAGCAGATAGGAGTCGAAGGGGGAGAGGCCGGCCCCTTCACCGTTCTGAATCAGGTAAAGAGCTTCGGCGAGCTCGGTGTTGCGGACGACCACCGCTCCGGCGATGACATCGCTATGCCCACAGAGCGCTTTGGTGGCCGAGTGCACAACGATGTCCGCGCCCAAGTCGAGCGGATTCTGCAGGTACGGTGACAGCATGGTGTTGTCAACACACAGCAGCGCACCGTGATCGTGCGCCAGCTTGGCGAGGCCGGCGATGTCCACTACGCGAAGCAGAGGATTGGTGGGGGTTTCAATATGGATCAGTCTCGTATTGGAACTTAGATGAGGGGCGAAGTCTTCTGCGCTCGTCCCGCGCACATAACGAACTGAGATCTTCGAGCGGCTGAGGATACGCGAAAAAAGGCGGCAGGTTCCGCCATACACGTCATCCACCGCGAGGATCTCGTCTCCCGGTTCGAGCAAGCGAGTCACGGCCGTGATCGCCGCCAAACCGCTGGCAAAGGCAAATGCGCGTGTACCATGCTCCAGCTCGGCAAGCTGTTGTTCTAAAACGGTACGGGTCGGATTTCCGCTGCGGGAGTAGTCGTAGGCGCTAAAGTCGAGGGCGCTCTCCTGCTCGAACGTGGCGGTCTGATAGATAGGAGTGCAGACGGCGCGGTGCGTATCGCCGCTACATCGTTCCGTCTGTACCAGCCTGGTGTCGATTTTTAGGCGCTCGCGCGACATGCTTCAATCTCCTCTTCCCTCACGAACAACTGGCTCTTTTCCAATGCCTGCTCGAGATCGGCGATGATGTCCGGAGGATCCTCAAGTCCCACCGACAGCCGGATGAGCCCGTCGGGAATTCCCAATCTGACACGCGTCTCCGCAGGAATGTCGGCGTGCGTCATGCTGGCCGGATGCGTGATCAGTGTCTCGGCCGCGCCAAGGTTCTCGGCCAGAGAGCAGAGCTCAACCGACTTCATCAACTCCAGCGCGGCAGGCGTGCCGCCTACGACTTCGAACGACAACATCCCGCCATGCCCTTTGTGCTGGCGGCAAGCCAACTCGTATTGCGGGAACGAACGCAGTCCGGGATACGAAACGCGCTCGACCGCAGGATGACCTTCCAGCCAGGCGGCGACGGTGTGCGCATTGGTCCAGTGACGCTCAAGCCGCATAGTCAGTGTTTTGAGTCCGCGCTGCGTGAGCCAGGATTCAAGCGGCGACTGGATGCACCCGATGGTCTTGCGCACCAGGCGAAAGCGTTCGAGCAACGCCTGGTCGCGCGTGGCGAGCGAACCTCCGACTGTGGCGTTGTGCCCTTCGATGTACTTGGT
>JAFAUE010000128.1 GCA_019243475.1 Acidobacteriota bacterium
AGCCGCTCTTTTCTCGCGTTTCTCAGTAATGTGTATTTACGTCCCGCACTCAACCTCACTTGGAATTATCTGTTTCGCGGGGGTTTTCTGGACGGTAGAGAAGGCTTTCTCCTGCACCTCTATCACAACGTCTATGTGAGCTGGAAATATGCGAAGGCCTGGGAAGCCGCCCTCCAGTCCGGCAGCTAACGGCGCGATGCGGATGTTTGCTGGGCAGTGTTTTTCAAGGGTTTGGCGAAACATCGGCGGGAGGAACGGCATCCAATCAACAACACCACCTTCGTGTGGCCCATGGACTCAGGTCGCCCGAGGCAGAGGAGTCAGGTCGTGAATCAGCGACTGAAGCAGTTGATGAAAGAGCTCGGGGAGGCGATCAACGAGTCACTCTCCGAAGCAGAACCGATTGCCGAGGTAATTGGCAGAATCAAAGGCGAGGGATACGACGTTTTTCTCGTTCTTGAGGCTACGGTAGGTTTTAACCGCCATGAAGGAGAAAGCACGAAGCCGGAAATCGTCCGCAGCACGGGCAAAGCGGCCGGCCCATCGCCCGAATTCAAGGTCAATGCCCAAGACATGCGTTTTCTCAAGTCGCTGCGCATCAGCGTAGATCCGGCAAAGGACGTGTCTGATCGAGCCGCCTAATCGCCAAGTTCGTAACCAGCAACCCGGGGCAGCCGCTCCGGGTTTTGCTTTGACCTGTTATCATTTTCTGTTTTCCGGCCGCCTTCGCGGCCATCTGTAACTCGCACTTTGTAAGAAAAGCCGCCACGAAATCATGAAGGACACACTTGGAGTCTTGCTGGCCGGAGGCGCAGGGGAGCGTCTTTTCCCGTTAACTCGCGACCGCGCTAAGCCGGCGGTAACTTTTGGCGGAAACTACCGCATTATCGACATCACGCTTTCCAACTGCATCAACTCCGATCTGCGCAAGGTTTATATCCTCACGCAGTACAAAGCGTTGTCTTTAAACCGGCATATCCGTGAAGGCTGGGGCACGATCGTTGCCAGCGAGCTTGCCGAGTTTATCGAGATTCTTCCGCCCATGAAGCGCGTTAGCGAGAACTGGTATATGGGCACCGCAGATGCGGTTTACCAGAACATCTACTCGATCGGCAGCGAGCAGCCTAAGTACGTGCTCATCCTCTCGGGCGATCACATCTACAAGATGAACTACGGCTTGATGATGAAGCAGCATCTGGACGCCGGCGCCGACGTAACCCTAGCCACGATCCTCATCGATCCTTCCGAATCGCCGCGCTTTGGAGTTGTGGATGTCGATCGCGATGCGCGCGTGGTTGGCTTTGAAGAAAAGCCGAAGTCTACTCAGCTGCGTTCGCCCTTCAATCCGAATATGTGTTCCGGCTCAATGGGCGTATACCTCTTCAACACCGACGTTCTACTGCCGGCATTGCTCAAAGATGCCGAGGATCCCGAATCCTCGCATGATTTCGGCCACGACATCCTGCCCAAATTGCTCGATGAATACCGTGTCTATGCCTTCAATTTCATCGATGAGAACAAGAAGGAAGCGTTGTACTGGCGAGACGTAGGAACGCTTGACGCCTATTACGAAGCCAACATGGACGTGGTTTCCGTGTCGCCGGTGTTCAACCTCTACGACAAGGCCTGGCCCATACGAACGCATCAGCGGCAGTATCCTCCGGCCAAGTTTGTCTTCAGCGAGCCGGGCCGTACGGGAATGGCGGTTGACTCAGTGGTCTCCGCAGGATGCATCGTCTCCGGCGCAACCGTGCGCAGGAGCGTGATGTCACCTGACGTGCGCGTGAACTCGTATGCCGAGGTTGAGTCCTGCATCATCTTCTCGCATGTGAATATCGGACGTCATTGCCGGATCCGGCGCGCTATTGTCGATCGCGACGTGCACATCCCTGAAGGCAGCGTAATTGGCTATGACGCTGAAGAGGACCGCCGCAATTATTTTGTTACCGATTCGGGAATCACGGTTGTGACTCGCGATTATTCGCTCTTCGAGTCGCCGGTCGCCGTGGATTATTTCACCTCAGAATAGCTGCA
>JAFAUE010000452.1 GCA_019243475.1 Acidobacteriota bacterium
CTTCGCGACCAGCGATACCTGCGCGCGAATCTGCTTCATCTGCGGACTGGCCGCCAGGAAGAAAAGATCGTCTTCGAGGTTCTCGACTTCGACATCATCGGAAACTGTGTAGGGCTGCATCTCCGAAACGTCGGCCTTCTCGACGTCCAGACAACGCTTGAGCACGGCATCCAGTTCGGATTTGTAGAAGGGCTTGGTTACGTAGTCGAGCGCGCCGAGTTTAATGGCCTGCACTACCGTGCTGGTGTCGCTAACGCAGGAGAGCACAACAATCTTTTGGTCGGGCCGGATTTTCTTGCACTGCTCGATGGTCTGCAGCCCGTTCATGCTGGGCATGGCCATGTCGAGGAGAATCAGGTTTGGACTAAGGCCGTCCTGGACGCGCTTCAGCGCCTCGAATCCGCTGCTGGCCGTCTCGACACGATAGTTGTCGACCTCCAGCAGAGTCTTCGTGTAGCGAAGCATCGAAGGCTCGTCATCAACGATGAGAATGGTCGGATTCGCGCTCATGACTCCTTAGTCCTCATTGGTAAGAGGAGAGAAAAAGTGCTGCCATGCCCAGGTTCGCTCTCGACCCAAATCTTGCCGCCATGTGCCTCTACCAATCTTCGCGCGATTGCGAGACCCAGTCCCATGCCGTGGGAATCTGAGGTCTGCTGCAAGCGAAGAAACTCGCTGAAGATCTCCTGATGGTATTCAGGGGGAATGCCCGGACCGGTGTCCGCGACGGAGATGCGAATGGCGTTAGGAAGATGTTCTTTCGTACTGCGCCGTTCATTGGTGATAGGCAGCGACTGCCGATAGCTTCGGCGTTCCCATAGGTACGCTGTGGTGCTGACCTTCACCCTCCCGGAGATGGGAGTGAACTTCACGGCGTTGTCAACCAAGTTCGAAATCACATGCTGCAATTTCAGTGGATCGAAAACGATCGCGGGCAAGCTGCTGTCTGGACGAAATTCCCAGCGGATTTTCTTCTGGTCAAAGCGACTTGACCAATGCTCCAGAACTTCCGCGATGCATTCGTTCACGTCCCCGTGTTCTCTAGAGATCCTGATTTTTCCCGACTCAAGCGCGCTGAAGGCAAGGAAGTCCTGCACAAAGCGCTGTAAGCGAAGTCCGCTCTGCTTCATCTCGTCCAGGACTTTTCGTTGTTGTTCGTTGAGTGGACCGAGAAGTTGGCCGAGGAGCAAGTCGGTGTAGCCGGTCATTACGGACAGCGGGGTCTTCAACTCGTGAGCGGCGGACGCCAGCGCGAGCGTGCGACGGAAGATGTCCTGTTTCAGGGAGTCTTCAATTTCAAGCCGCGTTGCGGACGATGGCGTACCGGTGACAGCCTGGCCAGGGGAACTAGACACGCTTTTCTCCGTCTCCGGTAAAACTCCGTTACCGGCGAAACAGCTAAATTGTTACCGAACAGGGCTTTTTAATGCCGCGGGAGGGGGAGTCAGCCTCGCAAGGCTTCCGTGTTGTCGGTCAACGTAGTCCTACGATATCGCAAGAATTTGCAATTCTCAATGGTTGAATGGGTGGGTATCGGACGGAAGTTACTGAAAGGAGGTCACTAGTAACTGATAACGGTTACTACGTCATAACCTCGCGGTTCGTTATCAAGCACCTTAAGCATCGCCAAAACCAGAGTTGGCGGCCTGAGCCAAGAAGTCATAGCTGTGGATTGCGGCAGCAATGCCGATTTTCCCAGTTGTCTCGTCGTTTTGGACGCGAACTACTTTGCCCTTACATGAAACCTGAATGGCGGCGGTCCTGGTGAGCTCAGGGGGCAGAGTCATGGTGAACTCGATGTCGGCGTCTTTGCGAATCTCGCAACTTACATAGAAAAACACGCCACTCGCGCTCACGTCGCGAGTTTTTGCGTGCACGGTGGCATCGGATCCTGGCAGACGCAGCCAGAGGGGCATTTCCAGAGGAAATCTAGGGAGTACGCGCTTTTCGTCCACGGACAAAATTCCTGAGCTCCTGAGATTTGACTGCGCCAACACGAGTTTCGGTGCGCAAGCTCAAAAAATCACCGAACGAATGGCCGTTGTAAGTCGGTTAACAGCTGGTCGTAGGGTTCTCGCCGGATGCGACTTTTGCCCCGGACGCGTCGATCACACTTGCTTGCGGGTATGTTGCAGTTTGCTGACCATATAAGAAAGCTGGGCAGAATACTGAATTTAAGGATTTTCTCCGGTTTTTTTCGGTTTTTCCCGCATGTCGAGAATCGCAAACTTGTGCATAGTACAAGGAAGGATACGTAACCGTTCCGCTCCTGCTACTGAAAAGGAAACATACGTGCTTAGGCTGCATAGGTACGAAAAAGTTAAGTGCTAGAATCGAGCTTCCATTTATGTCTTCGGTAATTGCACCAGTGCGCACGCAATCATTTCTAGAAAGGACGAAGGCCCGAGAACTACGCGTCGGCATCATTGGATTGGGCTACGTCGGCCTTCCTCTTACCCTTTTGTTCAGCGAGCAGAAGTTTCGCGTGACAGGGTTCGACGTCGATCAACAAAAAGTCGACACCCTCTCATCCGGCGGTTCTTATATCTATAGGATCCTGCCGGAAGAGATCGCAGCTGCGAAGAAATCCGGCTTTACACCAACCACCGATTACCGCCGAATCGGCGACCTTGATGCAGTAATCATCTGCGTTCCCACGCCGCTCAACGAGCATCATGAGCCCGATCTTAGCTTCATCGAGAACACCGCGCATGCCATCGCACCCAATTTGCGCGCCGGGCAATTGATTGTGCTCGAGAGCACAACTTATCCAGGAACCACCGAAGAAGTTCTAGTTCCGATTCTCGAGAAAGAAAACAAGTTCAGCCTCAAAGCAGCACGCGGAAGCGAAACCGGCGACAACCTATTCTACGTCGCTTTCTCGCCTGAGCGCGAAGATCCTGGTAACACTCAAGTCGCACGCAGAGACATTCCTAAAGTGATTGGGGGACTCGAAGCTCGAGCCACCGAATACGCCGGCGCACTTTATAACTCCATCTTCAACCGCGTAGTTCCGGTTTCCTCTCCCGCAGCGGCGGAGATGACCAAGCTGCTCGAAAACATTTACCGTTGCGTAAACATTGCGCTCGTCAATGAGCTCAAATTGCTTTGCCTCCGCATGGGAATCGATATTTTCGAGGTAATCCGGGCGGCCTCGACTAAGCCGTTTGGCTTTCAGCCTTTTTATCCCGGCCCAGGACTTGGCGGACACTGCATTCCCATTGACCCGTTCTATCTGTCATGGAAAGCCAAGGAATTCGATTTCCATACGCGATTTATCGAGCTCGCTGGGGAAGTGAACCTGGGCATGCCCTATCACGTAGTTTCCTCGGTCGCGCAGGCGCTCAATAAACGGAAGCAGGCGATTAATGGCGCGAAGGTACTGGTTCTTGGATTGGCGTACAAGAAGGACATCGACGATCTGCGCGAATCACCGTCGCTGACGATTATCGAACTGCTGCAGCAGCAGGGTGCCGAAGTCAGTTACAACGACCCGTTCTTCCCCACCGTCGGGCGTGGTCGTAAGTACGATCTGCAGATGACCAGCACACCGTTGAGCCGACTTGAGGAATTCGACTGTGTGCTTATCGTCACGGACCATTCCAGCTATGACTATCGCGACATCGTGAAACGCGCCCGCCTGGTGGTAGATTCCCGCAACGCCACGCGGGACATTGAATCTGACAACATCGTGTTTTGTTAACAAGTTGCACACCCCCAAAGCCCAGCCTTCCTGCTGGGCTTTCTTGCGTGTGGAGGAAAACCGCTTTCCTTCTTTGTGAAATTGTTTTCCCTCGATGGCACGCCCTTGCCACTTGAAACGGAGGCTTTTGGAAACACTGCCCCGGTTGAGAGTCGCTCGACCTCAGCAAAGGTAAGTTGCTGAAAAAGCTGTCGTTCTCTTACCTTTTGACTGTTTTCCACAGCGCATCCAGTTGTTCTATCTGAACTTGGCCGTACATGTGCAAACAACTGCGATATTGGCATTCGGCCTGAGCTTCTCCCGCTAAGGCCTACTTCAGGAGTTCATCCTTAATGGCAACGCCTTTGACAATGAGCGCTCACGCGGCATCTGTATTGGGAGTTCCGCCCGACAGCATCGTCTTCGGAAATACCGACAGGATGCAATCGCTGCAGCGCAAGCTTCGTGTCGTCGCGCAGGCCAATGTCCCAGTACTCATCACCGGCGAGAGCGGGACGGGAAAAGAGATCCTCGCCCGGATGATCCATCAGCAGTCAACCTGCAGCAATGGACCATTCGTAAAAGTGAACTGCCCCGCGATTCCGGGAACGCTGCTCGAAAGCGAACTCTTCGGCTACGAGCGCGGCGCCTTTACCGGAGCATATGGTTCCAAACCAGGCCGTGTTGAACTGGCAAACCGCGGAACGCTCTTCCTGGATGAAATTGGCGAAATGGACTTAGGCATCCAAGCCAAGCTGCTTCAGCTTTTGCAGGATGGACAGTTCTGCCGCATAGGCGCGCAGGAAGACAAGAAAGTCGAAGTACGAGTGATCTGCGCGACGAATCGTGAGATGGAGGCCGAGATTGCGGCCGGCCGATTCCGCCAAGACCTCTTCTACCGCATCAACGTAGTGCAAATCCAAGTGCCGGCACTGCGACACCGCGCCGATGACATTCCCGCAATCGCCAACTACTTCCTTGATTTGTATGGTCAGAAATTCTCAGTCCGGCCGAAGACAATTCCCAGCGCCTTGATGGAAATGCTGTTGAGGTACTCCTGGCCGGGGAATATCCGCCAGCTGGAAAACCTGATGAAGCGCTACGTCATTCTGGGGAATGAAGAGGCAATAACCTCTGAGCTGGTAACCCAGAACGGCAATTGCTTCGATCCAATCATCCCATCCGACGGTAGAATCTCGCTCAAGCACGCCACCCGAGAAGCCACGCGCGAGCTGGAGCGCAGGATCATCATGAAGGTCCTGCACACGCACAACTGGAATCGCAAGAAGGCGGCAAAGGCGATGAGCATCAGCTATCGCGCCCTGCTGTACAAGATTCAGGAGACAGGGATTATTTCCGGTCGTACGAGCCCTGCTGAAGCTTTCGAGGAAGTCGCTTCGATCAACTAAGAACCAGCCGCGCTTCCACCAACCTGTCTGCAGACGGCAGCGACAATCGTCGCTGCCGCTTCGCAGTCTTGGCGACTCACATCCTTATGCGTTAGAAAACGAAGAATGGAATCATTGACCGTCCCGGCGATTAAACTCTTCTGACGAAACCGCGCGAGCATCTGTGCCGAACTCAAACCTGTCGCACTTATATCCACGGCGACGATATTCGTCTTTACTTTTTCGGGGTATACCTTCAGACGCGGAATTTCCCGAAGGCGTTCCGCTAAAGCGCGAGCATTCGCGTGATCTTCGTGCAGGCGTTTGGGCATGTCCCGAATCGCGATGATTCCGGCAGCCGCAAGAATGCCGGCCTGTCTCATGCCTCCTCCCAGGGCCTTGCGAACCGAGCGAGCATGCTCGATGAACTCTGCACTGCCGACCAACATTGAGCCGACGGGTGCGCAGAGCCCTTTGGACAGACAGAACATGATCGAATCGACCTTGCGGGTCATCTCTGCGACCGATCGGCCAAGTGCGACAGCCGCGTTGAAGATGCGCGCTCCATCCAGGTGCACCGGGATTCCTCGCTCGTGCGCCCGATCGCAGATCTCCTCCATTTGCTCAGGCGGAGTGATCGTTCCGCCTGCCATGTTGTGTGTATTCTCGATTTCAATTAAGCCAGTCTGTGCGCGAGCGTAGCTGCG
>JAFAUE010000038.1 GCA_019243475.1 Acidobacteriota bacterium
ATGGCAGCTTTGGGGTACGCCAAACTGCGGCAAGGGTCAGCCCATGCAGACGATGGGCACGGGACACGGCGCCGCGCCGGCGCGTTTTCGGAACGTCATGGTTGGCAGCGCGTATAAGGGAACCTAAGGAGCAGGGATTGGCCTCGCTTGAATGGTGACTGCGAGAAGCCAATGTGAAGTGTTAGGTCGGCCTAGCGTCGCGATTCGCGGCGATTGCTCCGTGGGCCTACAATGAAGGGAAGCTGGTTCAGCGGGGTATTGCCGCTCATGTGTTGCGGTCGTTCGTTCTCATCGCGGGTTGCGCTTTGGGGCTTCTTCGCTTGTCTCGCGCTGTCACCGATTCTGCTCGCAGTTAACGCTTCCGCGCAAAATATCCCAACTAAAGCATCGCCGGCCGCTGTGACCGACGCCGCGATCGACAGCTTTTCGCAGTGGTCCCGTCTAAGAGTTCCATTCCGGCGCAATGCTCTGGAGGCCGATCCAATCGTGGTCGCGGCGTTTCTGCGCCCATGGTTGCTCAGCGCGCGTGCTCTGAGTCTCGAAGAAGCATCTCTGGCGGCGGCCACGTCGAAACGAACGCTCCCGGCGCCAAAGACCTACACCTTGACTCCGGATCCGCTCAATTGGCCGATCGTGAGCGACTCGCCCGATCAAGACGATTACGCTTATCTTCCCGATCTGCGGGCCCCCGGCCCGGTTACGACCGCGGAGCGGCTCGCGCAGATGCCGCACATTACTCATGCTCCCGCTCACGTTGCCTCCAAGTACGATGTTTCCCAAATTGGCGCACGTGAAATCGGACAGGGCATCAACTTTTACTCCATCGAGAAAGAAATTGCACTGGGACGCCAGTTGTCTGTCGAAATCGAGCAGAGCACGCGATTGTTTGGAGACCCTGTCATCTCCGAATACGTGAATCGCGTTGGACAGATGCTGGTGCAGCACTCGGACTGCAAGGTTCCATTCGTGATCAAGGTCGTTGACGACGATGAGGTGAACGCCTTCGCCCTGCCGGGGGGATTCTTCTATGTCGATACCGGATTGATTCTTGCCGCCGATGACGAAGCCGAACTGGCAGGCGTGATGGCGCACGAAATTGCTCACGTCTGCGCGCGTCACGCCACCCGCAACGTGACGAAAGGCGAGATCACCCAATACGCGTCGCTTCCGCTGATCTTCTTTGGGGGGCCTGTTGGTTATGCCGTGCGCCAACTCTCCAGCATTGCCATGCCACTCTCATTCCTGAAGTTCAGCCGTGACGCAGAGCGCGAAGCCGACATGCTCGGCATGCAGTATCAATATGCGGCCGGCTACGATCCCACCGCGTTTGTCGATTTCTTCGAGAAGCTGGAAGAAGAGGAGAAAGGCTCACACAACTTCGTCGCGCGCGCGTTCATGACCCACCCCATGACCGAAGATCGAGTGAAGCGCGCCGAAAACATGCTCGAGATGCTGCCGGACCGTGACGCCTACATCACCGACACCAGCGAATTCGATCAGATTCGCGAGCGCCTCTTTCGATTGACCCACGGTCGCAGCCTGTTTGGCGGTCAGCGGCCGCACCCCACGCTCCGGCATCGCACGGGCATGAATTGAAAAGCATCAAGCAAATGGGTTCACAACCGTGAGTCCATCAATGTCCCGCAAATGTTGAAAATCTTCGGAGAGCAAGATTGCACACCCTGCCTGTTTGGCGGTTCGGATGATCAAGGCATCCCAGAAGGAAAATCCATGCAGGCGGTGTAGGTCAATGGCGGCGAGAACGTCGCTAAATTCGGGCTTCGCAACCGTGAACTTCGCGAAGAGCTCGACCTTTCTTCGTGCGCTTACAGCATCCAGGCCGAGTTTCCGCGTGGCAGTCACAAAGTATTCCTGGAGTACCTGGAGCGACAAGGCTCCGGTGCCTGCGCGAAGATGTTCCTGCAGTAACTGCACCGCGCGACGCTGCTTGGCGGGAAACGCTTTATCGTCGGAATAAACGAGGACGTTAGTGTCGAAAAAACTACGACCGCTCATGGATCTCGTCTCGGCTAAAGCGCCGCCCGCGAGAATCCCCGCGCCCTGAGAGCCTCTTGAGTTCTGCTATTGTGGCCTCGGGATCATCGTTTCCCGCGAGTTTTTGCAGGTATTCTCGGACGAGCTGATTCAGGCTTTTCCCGAGGGCGTCGGCGCGTTTGCGAGCGCGAGCCACCACGTCTTCGTCCACTGAGAGAGTAAGATTCACGAGCACATATTACGTGAACACGTAACACGTGTCAATTTAATGCGTAGAGCCCGACGATCCCGCCGCCGGCTGGTCTGTCGGCAACGGCTGGCTGATTAGAGATTTAACGCCCGCGGGCAGCTTGTCGGCATCGGCAAGGAGAAGGCTCACCTGCCACATCTGCGTGTCAGAAAGCGATTGATGGAATGACGGCATGCCGGTCATCCTGATTCCGTTCGACACCTTCCAGTAGGTTTCGCCTGCAGGATCATCCGTCACGCCATGGTCGGGTTGTAAGAGCTGCGGCGGGCGGGGATACATGCCTTTCGCAACCGATGTGGCCGGCTGTCCCGCGACGCCGTGACAAACTGCGCAATGCTCGCGATAAACATGCGCTCCGGCGGTATAGTTCTCCGGGGTAGCCTGAATCGCGGGCGTGCGTGGATACTCTTTGTCCATGCGCGCATGCAAGCCCATCCGCGCGAATTTTTTTTCGAAGGGCATGGCCGGCGCTCCGGTAGCAACAGGCGCGTAGCCAAAGCGAAAGTAGCCATACACAACCGCAGGCACTATCAGTACGCCGATGATTACGCCGAACAGGAAAGGTCGCATGGCGCAAATTGTACTTGCTACGGGCAACGCCAGGAAGTATGAAGTCCGGTTACCACGAAGAGGCGCGGCATTCGTCTAAGTTGAACGATGAAGAAGATCGAACTTGTATTGATACCGGTGTTGTTTGCAGCCGTTCTGGTGCTTTCGCAGTCGCGCTCGAATTACACCGCTGACGCCTTCGACCGCATTTCTGTTGACGTCGGGCAAGCTCCCGCCTCAGTGGCCGTAGCCGACGTGAATCACGACGGCCATCCTGACATTCTCGTGCTTAATACCCAAAGCGAGACTCTTTCCGTGCTTCTTGGCGATGCACGCGGTCATTTTCGGCAATCTGCCATGAAATTGGCGAAGACGGGCAAGGGTCCAAACGACATAGCAGTCGGCGATTTCAACGGCGATGGCAATCTCGACATCGCCATTCCTAATACGGGAACTCCGTACATCACAATTCTGCTTGGTGATGGAAAAGGCGGGTTCACGCCATCAGCCCATTCCCCTTTTGCCACTTCATCGCATCCGCACGTGCACGGCGTCGCTGCCGCTGACTTCAATTCCGATGGCAAGCTGGATCTGGTCACCGATAGTTGGGGAGAGAACAAGATTCTTCTCTTCTTCGGCGATGGGCGGGGAAATCTCGCACTGCCAGGACACTCGTTCGCAACCGGAAAGCGGCCCTACCAGCGCCTGCGCTCAGCCGACTTCAATAAAGACGGTCGACCCGACGTGGTCACAACCGATCTGGACGAGAACGCTGTCTCGATTCTGCTCAACGACGGACGCGGACAATTCCGCGATGCTCCAGGCTCTCCGTTTCCGGCGGGCGGTGCGCCATGGGCACTTGCAATCGATGATCTGAATAAAGATTCGAATCCTGATCTCGCGGTAATTCCTTACGACCGCGACCTCCACAATGCCGGCGAACTCGGAGTGACCGTTCTTCTCGGCGACGGCAAAGGTGGGTTTCGCAAGATGCCGGGCTCGCCATTTTCCCTGGATGGCTGCACAGGTCCAGACCGAGTTGCTACAGGCGACGTAAACGGCGACGGGCTGCGAGACATCGTGGTTACATGCGCGCAGAACGATACGGCAATGATCTTCTTCGGTACCAGCGGTGGAAGCTTTCGTCGTGTTGTTGTGAGTGTGCCAACCGGCTGGTCTGGATTGGCTGTTGCCGATCTGGATGGGGACGGGAAGGACGAGATCATCGTCTCCAACAACCACGGCAGCAATATAACGATTCTGCGATACCGTCCGAAGTAGAACGGCGCTTTCGACGAGGAGCGGTGGCCACCCCGCTTCACGGGGCCGAATCCAAAAATCCTGATACATCGATTTTCAGGAGCGGTGCATGAAAATCCCTTTTGTTTTCGGTCGCCTGCTGTTTGGCGGGTTCTTCCTTTATAGCGGCATCAACCACTTCAAAGAGCTAGAAGGAATGGCGCAGTACGCCAAATCCAAAAATGTCCCCCAGCCTGAGTTGGCGGTCGCTGCGAGCGGCGGGGCCTTGATTGCGGGCGGCGCCAGTCTTCTGCTGGGCATCAAGCCGAAGTATGGTGCGGCAGCCGTCGCTGGATTTCTTGCCGGAGTTTCGCCGGTGATGCACGACTTCTGGAAGCAGCAAGATCCCGAACACCGCCAGACCGAGATGATTCAGTTCATGAAGAACGTTGCTCTGCTCGGCGGAGCGCTGGCCCTGATGAGCGTGAAAGAGCCATGGCCGGCCAGCGTGCCTGTCGCCCGGCCGGACTACTACGAGCAGATGTCGTCGGGTAATCAGGTTGCCGCCTAACTAATAAAGGAATACCGACAAAGGCGGGCACGCGGATCAACCTTGCGCGTGTGAGCCGACAAAAATAAACGGCGACGCGAGGCAAAGCCGACAGACAGCTCGGTTTTTTCTGTCTTGACAGCTATGTCTTTCGACCTTTCACCGTCTTAGCTTCTTTCCCATCCATAGACACAAACCTTTACGTTTCCCGCCGCACAGTCTTCGGTATCGTGAAAGATTGTGCCTGGTAGGCATTTGCCGAGTAAGAAGGCGGCGATGCAGAATGCCAAGTTGCCTATCGCGCAGCATCGATCAGATGCTCACGTCCAAAGTTAGCGGAGGAGTCCCAATGGAAGGGTTGGTTAAACGGTTTCGCGGGTGTGGTTTCGTTTTGGGAGCAGTCATTGTCCTATGCAGTCTTGTGTGTGCACAGCAGAAGCAAACGAACGAGGACCTCACCAGCGGAGCACCGTGGTTTCCGCATGTTCTGGCGCCCTACAAAGCGCATGATGTAGTACAGCCGAATTTGACGAATTCGGCGCGCATCACTCCGCTGATTCAGAATGGGAATCTCATGCTTTCGCTCGATGATGCCATCACTCTCGCGCTCGAGAACAACCTTGACCTGGTGATCGCCCGCTATAACCTGCCCATTGCCGATACCGACATTCTGCGCACTAAATCCGGAGCCAACGATCGGGGTGTGAACACCGGCATTGTGCAGGGCACCCCGGGGGCCGGCATTGGCGGCCTGGGCGGCGGCGCTGCCGGAGGAGGCGCAGGCGGTACGGTGGCAGCCGCGGGTGGCGCG
>JAFAUE010000187.1 GCA_019243475.1 Acidobacteriota bacterium
AGTCAAAATCGGGAATCAGGGACCGAAATGGATCTGGGTCGGCTTCAACCCGCGCCAGCGTTGCTGGTGCATCCACATCCCAAAAAGCGCGGCGAGCTGTCGACTGAATACCCCGTGCGACGGCAAATTCAAGTTCAGCATCGCCGACTCCTACGCCGCTGTGCTTAATGATCAGTTCGGCCTGGGATGCGATCGCATACATGCGTTGCAGATCGCCCGGAGTTGAATAGACGAGGCTCTCAACGTAGCTGTAGTCCTCATCATCCCGATGTTGCTGGCGCTCATATGCGTCTGGCTCGGCAAAAGTAATTTCGTGTCCCAGCGCGGCCAGGTTGCGATAGATCCCTCGATAGTAGGTTGCCGCTCCGTTCCAATATGAAGAGGTAATACTGGAACCGAAAACGAAAATCCTCATCCAGCAAGTTCCTCGTAGATTCCGACTAATTGTTCCGCACGATGGGCGCACGTGTGGTGCTTGCAAACAGAGTCGTGTCCGTTTTCCCCGAGTTGCCGGCGCGCGTTGTCGTCTTTGAGGAGGTGTTGAATTTCGGCGGCCATGGCTCTGCCATTCGGGACGCAAAGATAATCTTGCCCCGGACGAAAGAGGTTCTCGGCATCAGTCCAGGGCGAGCATAGCAATGGTACGCCACAGGAGAGCGCTTCAAAAACTCGGATGGTGGGAATGCCGCTCAAACCGTTCGCATATTGTCGGCGCGGAACGTGCAGCGATAGCAGGCTCGCGTTGTACACGTCCGGAGCTTTAAGGTTGGGAAGATAGCCACGATAGTCGATTCCTGCTGCCCCTAATTGCTCAAGCGCCCGCTGAGGATAGCGGACTCCATATGCGATTATCCTTTGCCCGGGCAGAGCCGAAGCAGGCTGAAGCAGGAACTCCATTAATTCCTGTGTGCGTTCGTCATCTCCCCAGTTTCCGATCCAAACGACGTCGGCCGACTTCGGTATGGACTTGGGCACGAAGACTTGGGTGTCGGCAGCCTCATGGAATGTCCATACACGGGGGACACCGAATCCCTCTGCATAAATACGGCGGATAGCCTCGCCGAAGGCAAGCACTCCGTCCACTTTGTGCAGGTGGAAGCGCAGGATCTCGCCGGGCCGGGTGTAAGCGCGATGATGAGTATCGTGAAACAGTGCGCGAAAGCCGAATCTCTCTTTCAGCGCCAGTACGCGGTTTACCAGCCATGGCTCGTTCCATTCGTGAATCAGGACCAGATCAACATCCTTAAGCTCTTCTTCAAGAAACGGATCAAGGCCGGCATCGTTGCGATAGAAATGAATGTCAAGTTCGGGATAGGCGCGGCGAAACTCATCGACTGCCTCAATGGCAGTTTCGCCTTCATGCCTCATCAGATTGCTGAGCGACCAGGAGCCTAGCTCCTCGTAGGAGCGAACCTGGTGCCCCATTCGGATTAGCGCTCGCGACAATCCCCGCAAGAAGTGAGCATTGCCATGGTTCCAATCTGAGACCAGCGAGTGGGCAAAAACGCGAATTCGGAGCGGACCAGTCACGCGGCGGCGACCTCCGCGGACATCAGGGAGTGGTAAAGCCGCAAGTATTCCTCCGCCATGCGTTGGGAATTAAAAAGCGAATGAGCGCGTTCGAGCACCCGGCCGGCACACTCCGAGCGTCGTTTTGGATTAGATGCAAGTTCCTGAATTGTGAGTAGCAGGCTTCGGGAATTGTTCTGCTCAAAATAGATCGCATCATCAGCCCAAATTTCCCTGAAGGTGGGAATGTCGTTGACGAGCAGCGCACAGCGTGAGAGCGCCGCTTCGAGGGGAGCCAGCCCAAATGGTTCGTAACGCGAGGTTGCAACGTAAATGCCGGCGCGGGCGAGAAGGCTTCGCAGCTGGACTTCTGACTGGGGACCAAGCATTTCCAGTTCCGGCAGCCGTCCTCGGGATTGGGCAGCCGCGATAACGCCTTCGGGACTCTGCTCAGATCCAATAAGGAGGGTCCTAACCGGAAGATCGTCTCGAAGCAGCAAGCACGCCTGCTTGCCGGCATCCCAGAGCCGCCCGATTGAAACCGCAATATTTTCCTTTGATAAGTGGGGCACAAACAGCTTCGGATCGCGCCCGTTGTGCACCACTGCCTCACGCCGGAAAGATCCATAATACTTAGCTGCCTGCTGCAGCATCCACCGGCTTGGGGCGACGACGAGGTCGGCTCGTTCCAAGCCTCGATGCACATTTTCCTTGTACTGGCTAATCCACTCGCTTTCCGGCGGCTCAGAACCGTGGACTGACATCCACCAGCTCACTACATCGCTATGAGCGACCACCAGTCGCGGCTGAGGAGTGTCGATTGCGCCGTAATAGTACTGGCTGAGGTGCAAAAGGTCAGGATTGCTCTCGGCAATAATGGACTTCAGAAACTCCGCCGATTCCTCGAGATCGGCCTGGGCATCCTGCATCCATTCGAGGCGAAAGGCGGTGGGATGGTAGCTGACATTCGACAGCCCCTCCATCCAGTCCGTTTGTGACGGCGTCGGTATTTGCCCGAAACTAACGAGGGTGATTCTGAGGCCCAAGCGCGATAGCTGCGTGACCAGTTCGCGGGTATAGGTCCAAACTCCGCCAACCGTGTCTGCAGTCATCAATATGTGCATTCAAGGTCCTCGATGGCACTGGGCCGCTGTTCCTGGATGTCGCTGTATCCCTTGTCCTTAAACAGTGACGTGTAGAAATGATGCGCGCGCTCCCAGGCAGTGTCGTCCGGCAGCTCACCAAAAGTTTGCACATAAAGCGGGCTGCCCGGAAAGGGGAACATCGGGACCGGTTCGCTGACCCACACTCCATTAGCCTTAAGTTGATCCTGCCAATGACGAATTGCCTGCTTTTCGTCATGGGCAGTCAGAATTAGGTTGGCCTGTACCCAGGGGATGCGCTGGCGAGCATAAATCAGAAGTTCCCCGATTCGCTCGGTGCCGATGCGGCAGTTCTTATGCAGTTCTTCCCTTCCTGCCTCCGTAATCGACTCAATACCGCATTCCATGGAAATGCAATGAGCGCGCCCGAGGAGGTCGAGTGTTTCTTCCTGCCAGAGGTCGATTCGCGTCTGAAATCCAATCCGAATCGGGCGCTCGGCTATTCCTTCCAGCAAGCGCATCACATTTTTCCCCACCCCGAAAATTTCATCAATGAAGTAGACGTAATCAACTCCTCGGGCAATCAGGCTGTCGATCTCCGCCAGCACGGCCTCGACGCTTCGCTCGCGAAACTTGTTGCGAAACAAAGTCTTGTTGCAAAACGTGCACGCCCACGGGCACCCGCGCGCGAACTCCAGTTCGGCGCCGACACCTGAACCGGTGAAGACGTGATGACGGTGCTCATGCTTCTCAACCGGATAGTCACTGAAATCGAGGTCTTCCAAGGCGCTCATGTCTGTAACTCCAAATTGAGCGCTGATATGTTGTTTATCGCCCGCGTACCAGCAGCAGCCGACTACGTCTGACCACGGCTCCGTCGCAAGCCGAGGAATCGTTTGATCAGGTTCGCCTCGGAGTGCAATATCGCAACCGAGCTTTTTTAAGGCTGCGCCGGGTGTAGCCGAGGGATGAGGGCCAATAGCCACTTGAGTTCCGAAGCCCCTAAGTTCGCGAAACCATTGCTGTGGAACTCGAAGCTCCGGTGGCGGACACCGCCAAAACAGGTATGACGGAGCGGTGGGAATAATCAGGAAATCAGGCCGAAATTCACGCAGTCTGGCGGCCACATCGGTTGTGCTGTAATTCTCCAGAGTGGCATCCAGCAGAATGGTCTCGCTTCCCGAGAAGCGAACCTGCTGTGCGGCAAACATCAACTCAAGTGGGTAATGCGGAGCGGCGCAACCGAAGTATGTCGATCCGGCAAAGTTCCACCTTGGATTGACGAAGGCGTATCGCACCTAAGCCGTCCTCTCCAAGTAGGCGAGTTGCGCAACGGCTGGCGCCTGGATTTCAAGGGACGGAATCTGCTGCTCGAATACGGCGCTGTGCTCTTTCCAAAACTCAAAGATCGCGGTCAATGTTTGCCGAACTGTGAAGGTCGGCGTCCAACCGGTGTGGCGCCTGAATTTGGAATAGTCGCTGACATAAATCAACTGATCTCCAGGGCGATTAGAAGCTTTCCTGAAATGGACTTTGCGCCCAATGAGGGCTTCGATTTCTTCGAGAAGCTCCAGAAGCGAAACGGTGTTTTCCGGGCCGCCTCCGATGTTGTAGATCTGTCCGCCAGTGACGGGCAGCATCTGTCGAACAAGATTGATGGCGCGTATCAGATCGCCCACATAAAGCACATCACGAACCTGTCTTCCGTCGCCGTAAATCGTTAGTGGCTTCTTACGCAGAGCGTTGTACAGAAAATGCGCGACCCATCCCTGATCTTCGTTACCGCACTGCATTTCTCCGGCGATACAAGACATACGAAAAACAACGGTCGGCAAGCCATACATCCGGGAGTACTCCCGCACATATTGATCCGCCGCGCCCTTCGAACAGCCATAGGGGGAATGAAAATCGAGTGGTTGCTCTTCGGAGACCGCCTTCCGGTTTGCGTAGGAATAGCGGCGGCCGTAGGCTGCTAAGGGCTCATCGGCCATTTGTCCATAAACTTTGTTTGTCGAGGTGAAGAAGACAAACGGATTCTTACCGGACTTGCGCGCGCCTTCCAGAACATTGAGAGTGCCAGCGCAGTTAGTCTCAAAATCGGCGCGGGGATCTGCTACGGAAGTTGTCACGGCCACCTGGGCCGCAAGTTGGTAGATTTCGGTGGCGTCTCGCGTCGCGCGTTCCACCGCGGAGCGGTCGCGAATGTCGCCCACGGTCACACTCAAGCGGGTCGAGCTACCCGGAACTCGTCGCAGTTGTTCAAGATTGTGTTCCACGCCCGCGCGCGAGAGATTGTCAAAGACATAAACTTGCGCGCTGCTGTGCATCAGCAGATTGCGGGCGAGATTTGCCCCAATGAATCCGGCACCGCCGAATATCACTGCCAGCCTATTTGCTTCGTTCCCAGCGATCGTCAGATGTCTTCCCCTTCTTCAGGCCATCAGCCCGAAAGTGTTCAATTCGGCCACCATGTTGGCAGCTCGATCCTCGGCGCGCTGCTCGCGCAGCCATTGCGAAAGCCCGCGAATGCCGTGCTCAAAGCCAACGCGCGGTTCATAACCGAGCAGTTCGCGCGCGCTGCTGATATCGGCAAAGCAATGGCGGATATCGCCAGCGCGATACTTCGCTGTGATCTCGCAAAGCATGTCGCTGTCTAGCGCTGCCGCCAGCGCGGAAGCGACGCCCAGAATCGAGATCGGTTTGCCCGAGCCAATGTTCAATGCATGGCCCACGGCTCGATCCGATTCCATTGCCAACAGATTGGCGGCGACAACATCATGGACACTCACAAAATCGCGCAGCTGTTCGCCATCTTCGAACACCAGCGGGGCGCGATTATTCAGCAGACGGGAGGCGAAAATCGCAGCTACACCTGTGTAGGGATTCGAGAGCGCCTGGCGTGTTCCATAGATATTGAAATAGCGGAGTGCAACCACCGGAAGCCCATAGGTACGCCCGTAAAGCAGACAAATCTCCTCCTGGTCCTTCTTCGATAAGGCGTACACGGAGGTGCACTGCAGCCGCTTTTCTTCACTAGTTGCTACTGGTGACAGCTCAGCGTCACACTGCGGACACAACATTTCCCATTGCTTATTTTGCAGCTGTTGCAATTCTCGCGGCGGAGGAGCTACATCGCCACACGCCGGGCAGCGGTAGAACCCTTCACCGTAAATCGACATCGACGAGGCCACGATTAATCGCTCGATATGCGTCTTGCGATCGAGCATTGCCTGCAGGAGATTGGCTGTGCCCTGAGTATTCGCTCCCATGTAGTCGGCGATCTGATACATCGATTGCCCCACCCCGACAGCGGCAGCTAGATGAAAGATTACGTCGACGTCGCTGATCGCGCGCCGAACCGCGTTGGGATCGCGCATGTCGCCGACAAGGAGTTCCACTTCGGGTGAGAGATAGCTCGGAGTTCCGTTTCCGCCGTGCACCTGCGGCGAAATGTTGTCGAGCACGCGAACTTCATGACCGGCGCTCAGCAAGGCGTCGACAAGATGGGAACCTACGAATCCAGCACCGCCGGTGACCAGAGTTTTTTTTGCACTCATGTCTATCGGTCTCTTCCTGAACCTGCGAGCAGTCCCGATGCTTCGGGCGAGTAATCAGCTCCAGCACTCCGGGAATACGACAGCGCGGCTTTTCTCTCACCAGTCGCATACCGCTCCACGGCCCACGCGGCAAATTCGGCAAATCCGCGGGGATCTTTTGGCGGGCTGCTGTAATGAGGCGCTATGCCCAGATGCTCTGGAGTGAAACACAAGGTCAACGTCGTGTCGAACGCCTCCAAAGCCGACATCTGGCGATCGAACCAGGCCTCGGCGTTTGGACGAAAACTATCGGCCCAACTGATTCCGGTGCGCAAATAACTAACGCCCAGTTTTTGCAGCCATGCCACCGCGGGATCGAGTCTGTGATCCTCAAAATGGAACCACTGGCAAATTCCGAGTCCTTTGGGAAAATGTTGCGCCGCCAGCTTAGGACTGCCATCCTCGCGCAGCAGTCCCATGTAGTAGTGACGGTAATACGCACTGCCCTCGGCTTCTTTGTGTCGCGTAGTCGCGGTCCACGAGGCCGGCAGATCAAACAGGCTGTACCAATGGACGCGCTCCGCTCTTCCCACCAGTAGTTCGGCCATGCGCTGCAGACCGAAAACCTGCACCTCTTCCGCTCCAAAGGAAGACGCGCCAACTTCGGAGATCCAGACCGGCAGCTTGGTGACCGCCCGGATCTCGTCGACCTTCGCCGGCCATTCATTGACTTGCCAGTGGTTCCAATCGAGGGGAAAGCCGTGCACCGATACGACGTCCACGGCGTCGAGGACGCCATAGGAGCCCAGCAGTTCGATGAAGTGCGGGTCGATCGGAGAGATTCCGCCGAGCACGACCGGCAAACGCGGATTCACGCGGCGGATCGCCCTTGCGGCGAGAATCGTCATCTCCGCAAACCTCTTCCAGTCAGGATCGATTTTGAAGTCCCAATGGGAAAGATTATTGGGCTCATTCCACAGCATCACTGCTTCAACCATTCATTCCTCTCGTGCGTGTTTTCTCGATTACAGTGTGCCTTCGAGCTCCAGGTCGAGCAGATACCGGCCGTCGCGCTGAACTCGTCTGGGCTCGCAAACGTAAGTTTCCGATTCGGGATGAGCGACAATCTCCAGCCCCGAGCTGCGCAGCATTCCCTCCACCGCTCCACGGTTAGGAATCCACCAGTTAGTGGGATCGTTCGCGTAGTTTTTTTCGATGAAGTACATGCAGGGGAAGTCTGGATCGGCGAACGGATGCATGTCCCAGAAATCGTAATCGTCGGGCCATTGCTTTTCCGCTTCCGAGCCGCGGATCATGCTTTGAAAAAACAGCTTGCCTCTGACTTTCTTGATGATGCGATCCAGTGCAAAGAGCGGATACCGCAGGTGATAAAACACGCCGAGAAACAGCACGTAATCGAATTGCCCTTCGATCTGATCGACGTCATAAACCGAGCGCTTCTCGAACTGAATGTCCAGGTTCAGTGTCTGCGCGGCAAAACGGGCCTGACTTAAATAACGATCATCGACATCCACCCCGAGCACCCGTCCGGCACCGCGCTTCTTCAATTCAATGCAATAAAAACCACCGTTGCAGCCGATATCGAGGACAGAAGCGCCGGCCAGATCCGCCGGGAAAGCATGGCAGATATGTTTCCACTTGACGTTGGGAAAATCCCCCAGAAAGTGATTGGGCGCAGTCCAGATTCCATGCAGCTGAATGTTGTGAAACCAGGAACCCAGCGCGGCGATCCGCGCCTCGAGCGTGGACGCGGCATAAGAAGCCGGATTCCCGAGCTGCTGGCCTTCAGCAACTAGCGTATTTGGCTGGAATTCGATAACCGACTGCGGACTGCCGTCTTGCACCCACGATCCTTTTGAGAGCGCGGACTGCCCCGCCCGTTTTCGCACGAATCGTCCTAGCCCGTGCGGGATTCGCGTTCCGAATGAAATGAAAGAGTTGCCCGCCGCAACTTAGCGACCCCAGTTAGAACCAAAAGGTACTTACCTTGGATGCCCGTCGTTCAGCGTCATGCCGCGCCAAAATCATGAAAATGCATGGGATTGGTTGAACCAGCCGGCCTTATTGCCGGAGCGTGTGATTTGTCACATTTTAGGCGTTGGCCGACACCCGCAAATTCACGTTGAGGGAATTTCTCAGGGAATTTTTGCTTTCGCCGACCGGAATTCGTCGATTTATGCCAAAAATCCGCAAATTTCGCCAAATCCTGAGGGAATGACCAGGGAATTACGGGAATTGTGACATAAAAGGTTTCACTACTTACGTTTACGGGATTTTTCCTGTCGTGCGGAAAGGGGGAACAGGGAATTCACCAGGGAATAGCCACCCTGACTGTGGATAGCGCTTTTGCCCAGCCCTTTTGGGCCGTTCAGGAAGAGGCTAGGAGAGGTCCGGGACTGTCTGCCCTGTCCTTTTCCTCCGACTTACCCCCTTGCCAAGCCGGAGATATTGACGCGAGGAAGGAGAGAAAAAGGAAAAAGGAGACCGGGCGCCCCCGCCCGGGTGTTGCTTCTCAAGCAGTGCAGTCCAAAACCCGGCCGAGGGCGGCCGGTCTCCTTCCGTTCTGCCTCTTCTCTTGCCCGTGCGACGCGAAACGTCGCTGTGTAAACCGTTTGTCGGAAAACCCGGGCGGGGGCGCCCGGTCTCCTGTTCTACGACTATGAGAAGAGCTATCTGTTTAGTAGAAGAGGTACTTGCGCCACTTCGAGTCGGAGCGGCCGATCATGCGCATGATGTGGCGGCTGGTGTGCAAGCTGAAGGCGCGGGGCTCGCGCAGGAGCTTCATGTTGATCTCGCCCAGCAGATGGTTTCCTTTGCGGTGATTGCAGGGATGGCAGCATGCCACCAGGTTTTCCCAGGTGGAAACTCCGCCGCGCGACCGCGGGATCACATGGTCCAAGGTCAGTTCGGAAGAGGCCAGCAGCACGCCGCAGTACTGGCAGGTATTGCGGTCCCGCAGCAGGATGTTCTTGCGCGACAACGCGCGCGTCTGATGGGGAATGCGGCGGTACTCGAGCAGACGGATCACAGAAGGCAAGCGCATGGCAAGACGCGCCGAGTGCAGGTAATGTCCGTTTTCTTCTTCCGTGATGGCTACGCCCTTCAGCACCAGGACGAGCGCACGGCGGGCCGCGCAGATATTGATCGGCTCATACGACGCATTGAGAACCAAAACGGGAGACTGCATGGGCAGGCGCGCGGTCTCGTTCGGCGCGACGACGGTGGCGGCCGTTACCGAGCGCAAGTGCGAAGGCGGATGTCGATGCGAAAGATTGTGTCTTGGCATGGCCCTGTCTATCCTGCAACCGCCGTGCTGACAGCAGCTGCATTCTCCTCCTGCGGTAAGACTCCCCTGAAAACCATTTCGGCCGACGGCCGGTAAACCCGTGCCACCGTCGCAACCACCACCTGCTTGGCTCCCGCGGCGCGCACTACGCGCGCGCATTCATTCAGCGTCGTGCCGGTGGTGTACACGTCGTCCACGATCATTACACTGCGTCCGCGCAACCGATCCGGTTGCATGACGCGGAACGCTCCGCGCACGTTCTCCCGGCGCTGGTGACGCGTGAGCCCGGTCTGCGAGGCGGTTGGACGCACTCTCGCCAAATTACCGCCGTGCAGTTCAAATCGGGAATCAGGCAACTGCCGCAATGCACTGCGCGCGATCAGCTCCGATTGATTGAACCCGCGCTGCCGCTGCTTGCTGCGATACAGCGGCATGGGAATCACCAAAACAGGTTCCCTGCCCTCGAGCTTTCTCTCAGCAATGCTGTCGGCTAACTTGGCTCCTAAAATCCCCGCCACCGGCCGGAGTCTCTCGTACTTAAGTAGATGCACCAGGGCTCGCAGCGTGCCGTCATAGCCGCTGTAGGAAAGGGCAAAGTCGAAGCGCGGCGGGAGGCGCCGGCACGGACCACAACGGGAATCCTGCTCCGGAGCGATGAAATCTATGGCCTCGCCACAGATGGCGCACGATTGCCCCTCCGCGGGCGTTAGCGAATCAATGCAGATTTGGCAGACAGGGATTCGAGACAAGCTGGCGAGCTCATGGCCGCAAACCCGGCAGTTCGAAGGGACGAGGACGGTGGACAGTGAATCGATGACAACGCGCAGCGGCCGGGACGCCGCCTTAAGCCATGCATGAGAAAGCAGCCCGCGGTCGGGGGCTGCGCCGCTCTCCGGAATTAGGTCACCCGTACTGCTGAAGACGACCCTCCAGGTCCTGCCAACAGCCTAAGCTGTGGGACCGAGTACATGAACAGTATAACTGCGTTGGCAAGAGGAGAGGCTGCTCGCTGCTGGCTACTGGCTGCGCGCTGCTGGCCATTGCACTTTGGTCACAACCAGCCACTGCCGCTTGCGCCGAAAAATCGCGCCGCATACTTATCGGAAGAATTCGCTCAAGAAAACTTCGGCTCTTTCTGATATGCCGACGACCTTGTTCGTTGCTTGACGATAGAACTTGAAGTTGAGCTCCGTTTCGGCGCGGCCGTCGTTCCACACGCGAAAGGATTTCAACTCGTTCCGTCCGAGAGGCTGCCTAGCAAGCGCTGTACGTCGGATGGTCACGTTCACTCGCGGAGTTTGGCGAGCCACATCTGGTCGCCTCGCGACAGCTTCCGCCGATGTGACGATACCTTTCGCGACCAGTCCTAGCCCGCCCTCATT
>JAFAUE010000454.1 GCA_019243475.1 Acidobacteriota bacterium
CATCGCTGGGCCAAGGCATTCCAGGGCATCGTGCAGAATCCGCCGACCTGGTATGAAGGCGCCGGCTATGGTCCGAATTTCAATACCTGGATGTTCATGCATGACCTGAGTGCCATGACGACGGACACGACGTCAGCTTTCGTCTCCACGCCGCGCGCCAGTTATGACACCTCAGGATTCACCGGCAGCGGCGGCGACTCCGGCGGCGGCTTCTCCGGAGGAGGGTTTGGCGGAGGGGGCGGCGACGCGTTCTAAATTGCAGCGGACATCAGTACCGTCTGCGGTAGCGGACGGGTGAGCACCTGGACGCTCAAGGCAAACCCATTCCCTACCGGGAACGGTACTGATAGTTTCGCGTTTAACCGAGTACGCGAGCGGCTTCTTTTGCGAAATAGGTAAGGATCGTTCCCGCACCCGCTCGGCGGATTGAGATCAGAGACTCCATCATCACGCGCTCGCGGTCGAGCCAGCCGTTTTGCGCGGCTGCCTGGATCATGGCGTATTCGCCCGAGACCTGATAGGCAGCGATAGGAACGTCGAAGCGCTCGCGGGCTGCCGCGATCACGTCGAGATACGGCATGGCAGGCTTCACCATGATCATGTCTGCGCCTTCTTCAAGGTCGGTTTCGATTTCGCGCATGGCTTCGCGCAGGTTTGCTCCATCCATTTGATAAGAGCGACGATCACCGAATTGCGGCGCCGAATCGGCCGCTTCCCGAAACGGTCCATAGAAACCGGACGCGAACTTCGCCGCGTAGGAAAGGATCGGCGTGTTCTGAAAGCCGGCTGCATCGAGCGCCGCGCGAATGGCGCTCACGCGGCCGTCCATCATGTCTGAAGGAGCGACGACGTCCGCCCCGGCCCGCGCTTGAGAGACAGCGGTGCGGGCGAGGATGTCCAGTGTCGCGTCGTTGTCGATTTCGTATTGCTCGCTGGTGCGGCTTGGGGCGGCGGCAATTGCCGCGCCGGCCTTTGCAGACATTGCGCGGTCCTGAGTTCCAGCCGAGCTGGTCTGAGAATGTCTTGCGCCGTCTTGCCGGACAATCCCGCAATGCCCGTGCGACATGTATTCGCATAGACAGACGTCGGCGATCACCAGCACATCCGGCACTTCCTCTTTCAGTGCGCGCGCGGCTCGCTGCACGATGCCGGTTTCCGCCCACGCTCCAGTTGCCTGCTCGTCCTTCCGCTCCGGCAAGCCGAACAGGACCACCGCGGGGATACCCAGCGAGCGAGCGTCACGCGCCTCGTTAATCAATTCGTCGATCGACAAATTGAAGACGCCCGGCATAGAGCCGATCGGCTTGCGAACTCCTTCGCCGGGACAGACGAATAGCGGATAGACCAGCGACTCGGGCGTGAGCCGCGTCTCGCGCACCATGGAGCGCAAAGTCTCGCTTTGCCGCAGGCGACGCAGACGCGTGATAGGAAAAGCCATGGCCGAATTCTAGTGCAGACTGGGGAAAGACAAAACCTTTTCACCACGGAGGCACGGAGGACACGGAGAAATAAGAAGAGTCGGGTGCGTTGGAGCCGAAGCTGACTGGTTATATCAGTCCGATCTGCCACACGCGGATGGACTGACTAATCTCGGACCCCCCTCCGTAGTGCAGAGCGGGGAAAGACAAAACCTTTTCACCACGGAGGCACGGAGAGCGCGGAGGACCGGGTTAGGGAGATTGGCTCAGCCCGTCCGCGTGGTTATAGCCAAGGGGGCATTTGAGCCCGTGTACTCTACTTCCTTTCCCCTCCGTGTCCTCCGTGCCTCCGTGGTGAAAATTCCCCGGTTTGACACGCCGCCGAAAGCACATTTAACTTCGCAGAAGTTCGGAAGGAGTCGCGATGCGCCGAGCTGTTCGCCTTTGTTTGTCTCTCCTTGTTCTGTTTTCCCTCTCTTCTGCCGCTCAGGACCTGGCTTCTTTTGAAAAGAAGATTAGCGTCAAGCAACTCGCAAACGGGCTAACCGTTGTCGTCTGCGAGCGACATGAGGCGCCGGTCTTCTCCTTCTACACCATTGTCGATGCCGGCTCAGCCCAGGATCCGAAGGGCGAGACCGGAATGGCGCACATGTTCGAGCACATGGCCTTCAAAGGCACCACGACCATCGGTACCTCGAATTACGACGAGGAGAAGGCGGCGATCGAGAAGGAGGAGGCCGCTTACCAGGCGTTGCAACGCGAGCGTTGGCGACGGGCAGGGCCGGAACCAAAGAAGACTGAGGAGCTCGAGAAGACGTTTCACGACGCCCAGGAAGAAGCCAACAAGTACGTCCGGAAGAACGAATTCTCAGAGATCATCGAAGGCCAGGGTGGGCAGGACCTGAACGCGACCACCGAGGAAGATCAGACTTCGTATTTTTACGCCATGCCTGCAAACCGGCTGGAGTTCTGGGCGTACATGGAGTCAGACCGCTTCCTGCATCCGGTGCTGCGGGAGTTCTATCAGGAGCGCGATGTCGTTTACGAAGAACGCCGCATGCGTACGGATTCAAGTCCGATTGGCCGCATGATTGAGCAGTTCCTGGCTACGGCATACGAGGCGCATCCTTATCGCAATCCCAATGTGGGATGGCCCTCGGATCTCGAGAACCTCACGCGCACGGATGCACAGAAGTTCTTCGACACATACTACGTCGCGTCCAACATGACCATCGCCGTGGTTGGAGACGTAAAGGCGGATCAAGTGTTTGCGCTGGTGGAAAAATACTTTGGGCGCCTGCCCTCGCGGCCCAAACCGGAGGAGATTGTCACCATTGAACCTCGCCAGGTGGACGAGCGCAGCGTGAACATTCCTGAACCGTCGCAGCCGATTTACCTCGAGGGATACCATCGCGGCGACTACCTCGATAAAGATGACGCCGTCTATGACGCCATCTCTGACTTATTGTCGGAAGGACGGACTTCGCGTCTCTATCGTTCGCTCGTGCGCGACAAGAAAATCGCTGCGACAGCGGTGGGATTTACCGACTTTCCCGGTATCAAGTACGCCAGCCTGTTCGGCTTTTACGCGATTCCCACTCCGGGACATACCGCCGCGGAACTTCAATCGGCTTTCAAAGAAGAAATCGATCGAGTGAAGAATGAAGACGTATCGGGCACCGAGCTCGAGATGGTGAAGACCCGCGCCAAAGC
>JAFAUE010000252.1 GCA_019243475.1 Acidobacteriota bacterium
CCGTCGCCCAGGTGTTCTCGATAAATTTCCGCAGAGTTCAGCAGCGCGCGAAAGCGATACTTGCTGCCCGGATACTCGCGGCAGAGAAATTCATACTGCCCGATGGCGGACTTGAAACCTTTCTCGTCGTTGTCCAGCCGGGCTTGATCGGCCAGAAGTTCGCCGACCGCAAGCGCGCTGGCGTCGGCGCGCGTCGAAGTCGGGGCCACGTGATACACCTTGCGGAATGCTTCAATCACTCGCTCGTAGTCGTCTGACGTGCGCTCGTCGGCGCTTTTGTTGTCGAGAGCTTCACGCAGGTCGAGCGCCTTGTGATATTGCTCGAGCGCGAGGTGCTTCTTACGGGCTACGCTGGTCGCTTGTGAGGGTAGGGCGAGCAGCAGGAATGCGCTCACCAGCACGAATGTGTATCTAAAAATTCCCAGACTGGTTCTACTGCGAGTTCTTCGCATCCCTGTCTCCGCGCCCTCAAGAGCGCTTCGTTTGCTGCCGGCCAGGACAGGGCTGCGTTGTGCCGCCCTAATCGATATCGCTGACCGACAGATGTCCCTGGGCGTCCCGCTTGATTTCCAACGGCGGGTGCCCGCCGGCATACAAACGCGTCGTTTTTGAACCGTATATGCCGGTGATTCGTTTTACATAGTCGCGCGTCTCGGCGTAGCGCGGAACTCCGCGACTGCGGTGCACCGCTCCGACGCCGGCGTTGTATGCCGCCAGCGAAAGCTCCAGGTTCCCATTATAGGAATCGAGCAACTCTCTGAAATGCCGCACTCCGGCGTCGACGTTCTGCGCAGGATCGTACGGATTGGTCACATTCAAGGACTTTGCCGTCTTCGGCATGAGCTGCATCAGTCCAATTGCACCTTTACGCGAAACCGCCTGTGGATTGAATCCGGACTCGACCTGAACGATCGCGCGCACCAAATTCGGATCGACGGCGTGACGCAGCGCCGCTTTCTCGACGATGTCGTTGATCCAGGTCGCACTCTGAGGAACGTGCAAGGAAGCGATCTGCGTGTTCCGTGTCGCAAGGGCTGAGCCGTGGGGTGTCACAAGTGGCCTGGATTCCAGCCTGGCCGTGAGCGCCTGCCCTGGCTCGGACTTGGCTTCAGCGGCGGAAGGATTTTGTACTTGCTGCGACGCCAGTTTGAGCGCGTTGCCCTCTGCGGCGAAGTGGCCGTCGCTCTGTGCCGCCCGATGGATTAGCCGCCGAACTTCTTGCGCAGCCGATTGCGCCGCCCGCATGGAATTCGAGTTCATAGCCGGCACCGGCTTCCAGCGATGCTCGGTGTTGCTCCAATAGACCATGCCGGTGTCAACCGTCGCGGGCTGCCGCTCGGCGGTCTTTTCCGGAGCGTTTTCGTACACGACGCGGCCGTCGCTCGTATGGGTGGCGACGATTCCCTGCGCGTGGCTGGTGGGTTGGAGGGAGGCCGAAATCAACGCGAAATACAGGACTTGAACCAGGTGTTTACGCAATGCAGTTCCCATCTCCGGCCGGGCGTTTTGGGAACCCGGCACGGTGCCTCATACCGCAGCGCGCGCTTTTCGCGTTGCCGGCATGAGTCCGACAAGGACTTCATTCCGCCGCAGTTACACTGCGACAGTCTTCACCTAACCCCAAATCCTGACGGAGAAGATCTTCCAGAGTTCTTGAATTATAGGACGGTATTATCCTGCCAACAATCGCCAGAAGGACAGGAACCACCGGGGTGAATAGAGAAAAAATACCTAGAAAAACCGGAAGAACCCGGAAAACAACGTTCTGCTCAGCTAGAAGTTACGAAGGTACCTGCGGCGGAAATCCCTGTCCGGGTGGCGGCCTTACCCAGCTGCGCGCTTCCCGGCGCTCGACTCAGCTTCCTCATGATGGCTATGCCAGCCCGGCAACTGGTCGCTGCCGGTGATCAAACGGGCGCCGGACTGCCAGCTCAGGTACTGCCAGGCCCAATTCAGCAGGACAAAGAAACGGTTGCGATAGCCAATCAAGTAGATCAGGTGGATCAGCAGCCAGGCGGACCAGGCGAGGAATCCCGAAAGGTGAATCTTGCCAATTTGCGCGATACCCTTCGAGCGCCCGATGGTGGCCATGCTGCCCTTGTCCCAGTAACGGAACGGCTTGCCAGCCTGACCGGAAGCCCGGCGGACGATCTCCTTGGCCGCATACTGTCCCATCTGGATAGCCACGGGCGCGACTCCAGGCACTGCCGCTCCGTCCTGCTCGAAATGGGCGAGGTCGCCGATGACAAACACTTCCGGATGTCCGGGAACGCCGAGCCGGTCGTCGACTATCACCCGTCCCGTGCGGTCGGTTGGGACACCCAAAGCTGCGCCCAGCGGAGAGGCCTTTACTCCCGCAGCCCACAGCGTGACAGCAGCGTCGATGCGCTGCTCGCCTACATAAACAACACCCGGCTCGACATTGGTTACGCGGGTATTCGTCCTGACTTCGACGCCGAGCTTCTCAAGCTGCTTCTGCGCGCTGGCGGAGAGGTCTTCCGTGTAGGTGGGCAAAACCCGCGGACCGCCTTCCAGCAGAATCACGCGTGCGCGCCGCGGATCAATGGCGCGAAAGTCGGTGGAGAGCACGTGCATGGCAATCTCGGCAATCGCGCCGGCAAGCTCCACTCCCGTTGGTCCGGCGCCGATCACCACGAAGTTCAGCGGACATTGCTGGCCTTCCAGCAGCGATTCGCGCTCGGCAAGCTCAAAGGCCAGCAGGATTCGCCGGCGAATCTCTGTGGCATCTTCCACACTCTTCAAGCCCGGAGCTAGCTGCGCCCACTCCTCATGCGCAAAATAGGAGTGCGTGGCCCCGGTCGCGACGACCAGATAATCGTAGGGAACTGTGTCGCCTTCCTCCAGCCGAACCAGGCGTCGCTCCAGGTCGAATCCCACAGCATTGCCGATGAGCACTTCCACGTTTTTCTTGCGCTGTACAGCCCGACGAATGGGAGCGGCAATGTCGGCGGGTGAAAGCGCGGCCAGAGCTACCTGGTAAAGCAACGGCTGGAAGGTATGGTGGTTCTTGCGGTCGAGCAGCAGCACCTGGACATCGCCTTTGGCCACATGCAGGGCGGCATTCAGGCCGCCAAAACCGCCGCCAATGACCACCACCCGCGGACGCTGCTGCCGATTGGCTTCCATAGCTTTTAGATGTGGAGCGTCAACGCAAGGTGCGTATTAAACAACCGCAACCCGAACACTGGGCAGAGATTGCAACACATAGGGACACGTCGAATTGCGTCGGAAACCGAGTTCCATCCTTGCCTCAAGCCGCCCTTGCATCCGTGCGATCCGTCAAATCCGTGAAATCCGTGTCGAGCTGTTGCCTTTTCTTTAGTGGTCAACCCGAGAACAAGTGCCACTTAGACGTGTGACCGAAAGTAACTACTAAGTAGCTGGCCTGATTGCCTATAGGTTAGCTACATGCTAACTTGCGCCAAGCTGACACTGCGAGATTTTTGCAGCGCGTTCCGAGTCCGGCGACGGTGACTGACCACTCCCCGCCAGCATTGCGCCCCGGCCACCAAGGATAGTCATGAACATCGATGATTTATTGCGCATAGCCATGGAGCGCAAAGCCTCCGACTTGCACCTCAAGGTCGGCAACTTTCCCCACATCCGCATTGATGGCGAGCTGGTTCCGCTCAGCGATCAGCCGCGCATCTCTGCCGAAGACATGCTGAACATGGCTTTCAGCATGATGTCGAATCGCCAGAAACAAAAGTTCAAAGAGACCGCCGAGCTCGATATGGCATATGGCGTCGCCGGACTCGGCCGCTTCCGTGTGAACGTGTTTCAGCAGCGCGGCAACGTTGGACTGGTACTGCGCGTGATTCCCACCAAGATTCGCGTGCTCGAAGAGCTGTATCTGCCGAAGATCATCGAAAAGATTTGCGAGGAAGCGCGCGGACTGGTGCTGGTAACTGGAGTCACCGGTTCCGGTAAATCGACGACCCTGGCCGCGATGATCGACCGCATCAACTCGATGCGCCCCGAACACATCATCACCATCGAAGACCCAATCGAATTCCTGCATCGCGATAAGAAGGGCTTCGTGAACCAGCGCGAAGTGGAAGTCGACACGCCGTCCTTCGCGTCGGCGCTACGCGCCAGTTTGCGTCAGGACCCGGACGTGATTCTGGTCGGCGAAATGCGCGACCTGGAAACCATCTCCACCGCGCTGCACGCCGCCGAAACCGGTCACATGGTTTTCTCAACGCTGCACACGCTCGACGCGGTGGAAACCATCAACCGTATTATCTCGGTCTTCCCACCGCCGGAGCAGAAGCAGATCCGCATGCAGCTTGCCGCCACGATTAAGGCCGTCATCAGCCAACGCCTGGTGCGCAAGGCCGACGGAAACGGCCGAGTTCCCGCCGTCGAAGTATTGATGTCCACCGGCTTCATTCGCGAGTGCATCATCACGCCGGAGAAAACGCGGCTGATTCGCGAAGCAATTGCCGCAGGAACATCGCAGTACGGCATGCAGACATTCGATCAATCGCTCTACGACTTGTATCAGCAGGGCCTTGTGACCTACGAAGTTGCACTGGAAAGCGCCACCAATCCCGACGACTTCAAGCTCAAAGTGCAGGGCATCGGCTCAACCGCCGACGCTGCCCGCGAGCAGATGGAAGCCGCAGGGTTTGGTCGGTAGGAACAGTCAGTACCGTGCGCGGTAGCGGATGGGTAAGGTCATCGTGACCCATTCCCTACCGGGAACGGTACTGACCCGAACCCACATTGGCGTCAAAATCCGGATAGTCTTTTCCCACGCGCTAACATTAAGCTGGCAACCATGACCAGCGCAGCCATTGCTATTCAAGATCCCAGCCAGCTCTGGGACGCCGTCGTCGCCCGCAACCGGAAGTTTGATGGAGCCTTGTATTACGGTGTCGCCACGACGCACATCTACTGCCGTCCATCGTGTGCTTCGCGGCGGCCGAAGCCTGAGAATGTTCAATTCTTCTTTGATCCTGAAAGCGCGGAGAGCGCGGGCTTCCGCGCCTGCAAGCGATGCCATCCGCGCGAAATCGACAAGACTGGAAACTCTACCGGCCTGCAACTGGTGCGCGAGGTTTGCCGCGCAGTAGAGAGGAATGTCGATTCTCCTCTGCCGATGAAGCGGCTAAGCGGCGACTTGAAGATGCATCCCGCAACGCTCGATCGCCACTTCAAGCAAAACACCGGCATCACGATCAAGCAGTACGCACAGGCCAGGCGGCTCTCCCTCTTCAAAACCGCGCTGCGTTTTGGCCGCGATGTGACCACGGCAATCTACGAAGCCGGATACAACTCCAGCAGCCGCGTCTATGAACACGCCAACGCGAAGCTGGGTATGACGCCTTCCGCCTACAGCAAAGGGGGAAACGGGGCGCGCATTCGCTATGCAATTGCGCCTTATGCGGCGGGAAAGGCACTGCTTGGAGTCACCGACAAAGGCGTTTGCAGCGTAAAACTGGGGGACGATACCGCGCGTCTTGTTCGGGAACTCGAAGGCGAGTTTCCCAAAGCGGAACTGATTCGCGCCGACCGCGAACTGGGCGACTGGATGAGCAATCTGCTGCGGCGTCTCGAGGGCGACGTAAACCTTCCAGAGTTGCCGATTGACGTGCAGGCGACGGCGTTCCAGCGCAGAGTGTACGAGGAACTGAAGCGCATCCCGGCCGGCGAGACCCGGACGTACTCACAGGTCGCCGCCAACCTGGATGGCGCACTGGGCAGACGCGCCGTGGCTCGAGCATGCGCCACCAACAATGTTGCGGTGCTGATTCCCTGCCATCGCGTGGTCCGCAACGACGGCGGGATGGGTGGATATCGCTGGGGGCTGAAGAGAAAAGAAGAGCTGTTGGCGCGGGAACGAGGCGACAAATCCAGCTAGCTGGAGCGCCATTCATCGCGGATTTCGCGATTGTGTGATTTCGCGATTTGGTGAATTAACATCACGAAATCTCCAGATCGCGAAATCGCAAGATGCTTATTTCGCGCTTGCAGCTTTCAACCGCGCGCTCAGGCGGGACTTGTAGCGCGCAGCGGTGTTCTTGTGGATCGTACCCTTCTGGATCGCCTTATCGATAACCGACACGGTCTCGCGGAAGCTGGTCTCCGCCGCTTTTTTGTCACCCTTGGCGATTGATTCGCGCAAGCCACGCAGCGCGGTGCGGAGCCGCGAACGGTTGGTGCGGTTTACCGCGGTACGTTTTTCGGTCTGACGGGCGCGCTTGAGCGCGGAAAAATGGTTTGCCATCTGCTACTTTCGCTTCCTTTTTTGCCGGGATCGTAACTGACTAAATCGGTGGGATTTAGCGCTAAACATCTGATTTTAACGGCAAAACCTGAGCAGGTCAACAGCGGAAGCCGGCTTCCGGCTACCGCAGCGAGCTGCCGGTTTTGACGTTTTAGAAGACACGCCAGAAAGGAGAGTCACCCTATGCGATTCCGATCTTTAGCCGGTAGCTGGTGGCCGGCAGCCGGTAGCTCGCCGGTCTCCTTCCCCAAGCCCGAAGCATCTAACTTTTCAGCGGCACGAACAGCTGATTAGTAACGGAGAACACCAAAGACAATTGACATTCCGTTTATTGACTTCGCGGCAAACCGAAGGTACTCTACGCGCCATAGATGTGTTCCACCCTGGTGGACTACATTCCGCAGTTCCTCTGCTCGACTCACCCAGCACAAGTGATCGCAGTACACGCCGGCGCGTGTTTTCTTTCCATTCGCAGACATTCCGGAGGTCGGACCCCTACCATCGATGATTAAGCAGCTTGAGATCACCCCCAACACCGAGTCCCTTTTTGGAACCAGAGACGAGAACCTGCACCTGCTCGAAGGCGGGCTGAATGTCTCCATCGACCTGCGTTCGGACCATGTGCACATCGAGGGCGCGGCCCGCGACGTGGCCCGCGCGGAACAGGTGTTCGCCGACTACGAGCATCTGCGCAAGTCGGGATACGCCTTTCACAACGGCGATTTAGGCTCGATGCTGCGCATCGTGATCTCCGACCCGTCGGCATCTCTGCGTGGACTCGCCGAGGCTGGCCGCCAGCGCTCGTTTGGTAAGCGGATTGTGCAGCCGAAGAGTCTCAATCAGCGCCGCTATATCGAAGCCATCGAGAAGAACGACATGATCTTCGGTATCGGGCCTGCCGGCACCGGAAAGACGTATCTTGCCGTGGCCATGGCAATCTCCGCTCTGGTGAACAAGCAGGTGAATCGCATCATCCTGGCGCGTCCGGCGGTGGAAGCCGGAGAGCGCTTGGGATTCCTCCCAGGAACGCTGCAGGAGAAGGTGGATCCTTATCTGCGTCCGCTCTACGACGCCTTATATGAACTTCTCGATCAGGAGCGAGTGGATCGCTATCTGGAGCGGAACGTCATCGAGATTGCGCCGATTGCCTTCATGCGCGGGCGCACTTTGAGCGACAGCTTCATCATCCTCGACGAAGCGCAAAATACCACTTCGGAACAAATGAAGATGTTCGTCACTCGCCTCGGTTTCAACTCCAAGGCGGTGATCACCGGCGACATCACCCAGATCGACCTGCCCAACGCGCGTCGCAGCGGATTGATCGAAGCTGCCGAAGTGCTCAAAGGGGTAAACGGGATCTCCTTCAACTTTTTCGATGAATGCGACGTGGTGCGGCACCAGCTGGTGCAGCGCATCATCCGCGCTTACGACGATCACAAACAGCGCCAGGAGCAGCAGTTGTCGCTCCTGCCGGCTACCCCTGCTCCGGAACCGCTGGTGGAAGGGCGCACTGCACCTCCCATTCTGGAACAGTAAAATGATAGGGAACAGGCTGCAGCTTGCGGGGAACGGCGCGGAAGACTTTCCGCCGCCCGTAACCGTGTAAGTTCTGCCTGGAACCTCGAATGAAAGACCCCCACCATCCCGCTTTGAGCCAGTCCTTCAGCCGATTCCTGCAGCGAGCCCAGCGTGCGGCCGGCATCACCGGCGAAGTCAACGTTCGAATTGCGTCCAGTTCGGAAATGCGGCGGTTGAATCGCGAATTTCGTCATAAGGACGCCGCCACCGACGTTCTCTCGTTTCCAGCTTTCCAGAGCGGTGGCAAGATTGCGGGCGACATCGCCATCTCTGCCGACATCGCCCGCGCCAATGCCCGAGAGCTGGGTCACTCTTTTGAGGACGAAGTCAGAGTCCTTCTGCTCCACGGCCTGCTCCACCTCGCCGGTCATGATCACGAGAGCGACGATGGAGAAATGCGCAAACTCGAGCAGCAACTACGCGCCAGGCTTAAGCTGCCGCTGTCCTTGATCGAGCGCAATGCCTTAGGGAAAAGCCCGACTTTCCCTCGTGGCGAGAAAGCGCCCTCACCAAGAGCGCGGAAGCGCTTCGCGGAGCACGCCAGGAGTTCGTCATGATCCTGGCCATGATCATCGCGCTGGCGTTTTTGTGCGCTTTGCTGATGCTCGTCTCGTACGTGGAGCGCGTGTACGCCGAAATGGGAAAGATCCTTTCCCGCGAGTTCGAAGAGAACATTGAGAGCTACGAGCAAAGAGTTGAATCGAAACTCGGCGTCGGCACTGTGCGGACCGCTCTTTCCATGCAGCTTCTCAGCCAGCTCACCACCGCAGCCATATCCCTGGTGATCGGCTACGCGATTTTCAGCGACGGGCGATGGAGCGTGGGCGAGATCTTCCAGGCGGCGGTCATCATTGTCCTGCTCATCATTGTCTTCAACCGGCTGCTGCCGTACGTCCTCTTCATTCGTACCAAAGGCGACTGGCTGGCCAGGCTGATTCCTGTTTTGAAACTTCTGATCTGGCTCGCCCTGCCGTTGACTATCGTGCTGGGATTCAGCATGTCGGTAGCTTCGCTGGCGGAGCCCGCTGAGCCGGAACAACCGGAGCATTCATCCGAAGCTGTGGACGCCCTGCTCGAAGCCGGCACGGAAGAGGGCATCCTTGAAGAAAGCGACCGCGAGCTGATCCATTCGGTGGTCGAGTTTGGCGACAAAATTGTCCGCGAGGTGATGACCGCGCGTCCCGACATGGTCGCCGTGCCGGCAAGCGCCACCATCGAGCAGCTCACGGAGCTGCTCAAACAGCATCCGCACTCGCGCATTCCCGTCTATGAGCCCGATCTCGACCATATCCAGGGAATTGTCTTTGCCCAGGACGTGCTGCAGGTCCGCGACGAGGACGCGAGCACGGAAACTGCGCGCAGATTCATGCGCCCGACCTATCTCGTTCCCGAAATGAAAAAAGTCAGCGAGCTTCTGCGCGAGATGCAGCGTGAAAAAATTCAGATGGCGATTGCCATCGACGAGTACGGAGGAGTCGCCGGACTGGTGACGTTGGAGGACATGCTCGAGGAAATCGTCGGCGAGATCGAGGACGAGCACAAGAAGCAGGGCGACATTGTGCGCGAAAGCGAAAGTTCTTACGTGCTTCCCGGCGCCACTGATCTCGACGTACTCGAAGAGTTCTTCGATACCCGCCCAGCCGATGTGGAAGCCACCACTGTCGCAGGACTGGTCAGCGAGGTCGCTGGACGGATCCCCCACGCCGGCGAGATCGTGGAGCACGACGGCATGCGCTTTGAGGTGCTCGAATCCACCGACCGCCGCATCGAGCGCGTGCGCGTGAGCAAGCTAATCGCGCAGCCGGAGCCGAAGATTGCGATCGGGGAGAGGCAGTAGGCTGCTGGCTATCGGCTGTCGGCTGTCGGCTCAAGAAAGCCCAGACCGCCACACACGGGTCATTCAACGCGCAGTTACACTCGCCCTGTATGCGCTTTGAATGGCATCGAACAAAAGTAAGAACAAACGCCCGCAAAGCACAGCATAGGCTTCGCAGAGTCCGAGGAGCGAGCGCAGAACTCATGAGCAGAACACGAAGAAAGAAACCGGAATCTGATCTCCGGCCTGAGTACAACTTCGACTACTCCAAAGCTGCTTCGAACCGTTTCGCTCCGCGGATGCAGAACAGCACAATTGCGGTAGTTCTGGAACGCGACGTCGCAGAAGTGTTTCAAACATCGGAAGCGGTGAACGGTCTTCTCCGCTCGGTAATCACTGCCGTCCGAAAAGCGCCTAAGAGGGAGCCGGGCAGGAAGCCTCGCAGGTCGGCCAGTTCAAGCTAAGCTTTCAGAGCTCACACGGCGCGCTTCTCCTTCCCATAGAATAGCTACCTGAAGCCGTACCCGTCCGATGACCCGATAGCCCAATCACCCGATTCCTCATGTCATTTCGCTCAGGCTTCGTCTCTATTGTCGGCCGTCCCAATGCGGGAAAATCGACTCTGCTGAACGCACTGGTCGGTGAAAAAGTTGCGATTGTCACGCATAAGCCACAAACTACGCGGCACCGCATTCAGGGATTCGTCAATGTAAAAGGCGGCAAAGGACGACCGCCGGGCCAGATTGTGTTCATTGACACTCCGGGCATTCACAAACCCGATTCGCCGCTGGGCAGCCGCATGATGCGCGAGGTAAACAGCGCGCTGGAAGATCGCGACCTCGTGCTGCTGATCGTCGATTGCACGCAGGCTTTTGGCAAAGGCGACCAGTTCGCGCTCGATCTGCTGAAAAACACGAGCTCGCCGGTGATTCTGCTGCTCAACAAGATCGACGCCATCGAAAAACCGAAGCTGCTGGAAATCATCGATCGCTATTCCAGATTGCGCAGCTTCGCCGAAATTATTCCCATTTCGGCAACAAAGCGGCAGGGGCTCGACGCATTGGTCGACAACGTGATCAAGCGCCTTCCTGAAGGCCCGCGCTACTTCGAGAAAGACCAGATCACCGACCAACCGGAGCGCGTGCTCGTCGCCGAGCTGATTCGTGAGCGCGTGCTCATTGAAACCGGACAGGAGGTGCCGTACGCCACAGCGGTGAAGATTGAGCGCTTCGAAGAAGGACCCCGGATCACGCACATCTCCGCCGCGATCTACTGCGAGCGCGAAGGACAAAAAGCGATCCTGATCGGCAAGCGCGGCGCCATGTTGAAGCAGATCGGCACGTCGGCGCGAAAGCACATCGAGAAGTTGCTGGGCGCCAAGGTTTTCCTCGAGCTGTTCGTCAAAGTGCGGGACAACTGGCGTTCCTCAGAAGTTGCGCTCGACGAGTTGGACTGGCGGACGGAGGTGGGCGAGTGATGGACGAGTGTGTGCCACGGAGTCGGTACCGTTCGCGGTAGCGAATGGGTTGGGTGCATCCGCGATCACACAGCTCTACCCATTCCCTACCGGGAACGGTACTGACGGCTCAGCGTTTTTCTGGCCTGTTGCGGCGGTTCTCAGGTCGCGGTCACATCGAAGATGTGCGCACCGAATGCATCCAGCTTGATGAACAATCCTCCACGTTTCAGGTCCTTGGCATCCCGCTCGTAGGTTTGTTGGTTGAGAAGATCGTCAAAGCGGACGGTCGCTCCGGAAAAGAAGTCGTCAGCGAAGTGAATGCGACCCATCGCCGTGCCATTGCCTAGATTCACGACCACCAGCTTCTTTTTTCCATCACCAGGCCAAAGA
>JAFAUE010000407.1 GCA_019243475.1 Acidobacteriota bacterium
TTGACCGGAGCGCTCTTCCGCGAATTCGCTTTCACACTGGCTGGAGCGGTTGTCATTTCGGGAATTGTTGCGCTTACGCTCTCGCCCATGATGGGTTCGAAGCTGCTGCGCGAAGGCGCCACAGAGCGCGGTTTTGCCGGTTTTGTAAACCGGCGCTTTGAAAACGTGCGGTCGATTTATGAGCGCATGCTGACTGGCACACTCCGGTACCGCCCGGTGGTCTTTGGAGTCTGGATCATCGTCGCGTTGCTCATGGTTCCCTTCTACATCTTCTCGCAGCGCGAACTCGCGCCGGCGGAGGATCAAGGCGTGGTCTTCGGCGTTGTGCAGGCATCGCCCAACTCAACGCTCGACCAAACCAAGCTGTTTTCTTCGCAAATTTACGACGTTTATCACTCGTTCCCCGAGGCCGACAGCGTCTTTCAGATTACGAATCCCAACGGCGGCTTCGGCGGCATGGTGACCAAGCCCTGGAGCGAACGCAAGAGGACAACGCAGCAGCTTCTCGTAGCCTCCACTGGACCGCTCTCGCACATAGCGGGTGTACGTGTGATTCCACTTACCCCGCCTGCATTGCCCGGCGGCGGCAACTTTCCAGTTGATTTTGTGATTGCGTCGTCAGCCGAGCCGCAGCAGCTTGCGGAATTCGCAAACGAACTGGTGAAACGTGCCTTCGCGAGTCACATGTTTATCTATGCGGACTCCGATCTGAAATTCGACCAGCCGCAGGCGGAGGTTGTCTTCGATCGCGACAAGCTGCGTTCGCAAGGCGTGGATCTAAGCCAGGCGGGCAAGGACCTGTCCACATTGCTCGGAGCAAACTATGTAAACCGCTTCAGCATTCAGGGGCAAAGCTACAAAGTCATTCCGCAGGTGAAACGGGTCGAGCGGCTGACGCCCGAGCAACTCACACAAATCTATGTGAAGGGCTCGAACGATCAGCTAGTGCCGCTTTCGACATTCGCAAGCCTGAAAATGACGTCTGAGCCCCGGCAGTTGAATAAGTTTCAGCAACTGAATGCTGTCCGGATTCAAGGCGTGATTCCGCCTCCTGTGCCGCTGGACACAGCATTGCGCTTCCTCGAAGGGGAGGCGGCGAAGATTCTGCCGCCAGGATTCACCATCGACTATGCGGGAGAATCTCGCCAGCTGCGCGTTGAAGGCAGCAAGTTCCTTGGTACGTTTCTGCTCTCGGCGATATTGATTTACCTGGTGCTAGCCGCCCAGTTCGAAAGCTTCCGCGATCCGTTCATCGTGCTGGCCGGCTCGGTACCGCTGGCGATTTCAGGAGCACTGCTCTTCTCGTTCCTGGGATTCACCACGCTGAACATCTATAGCGAGGTCGGGCTCATCACGCTGGTGGGTCTTGTCTCCAAGAACGGAATTTTAATCGTGGAGTTTGCCAATCATTTGCAGGAGATGGGCAAAGACAAACTTGCGGCCGTAATCGAGGCCGCGCAAACACGCTTGCGGCCGATTCTGATGACTACCGCCGCGACTGTCGTCGGACACTTCCCGCTGGTGCTGGCAAAAGGACCGGGAGCCGGGGCGCGCAACAGCATCGGCATCATGCTGGTGAGCGGCATGATCATCGGCACGGTGTTCACGCTGTTCGTCGTGCCTTCGATCTATATGCTGGTAGCTCGCAGGCACAAGGCAATCGACATCGAGGAACTGGAGAGCGAGACGAGTATTCCAGAACTCGCCGCGGCGGCCTCCTAGCTGTGAGACCGCGTCAAGAGTGAATCCGGTTGGCAATCTATCAAGAGATGCGGGTTGCCGATCGGAGTTCCTCGACATCTTCAAGCAGAGAAAATCCACGTCACACCGACGTTGAATCTGCGACCGCCGCTTTCTCAACCGCGAAGCCAAGCTGCGCCCATTTGTCTAACCCACCCTCAAGCGGACGCACCCGCGTAATTCCTAGCCGGTGCAGTTGCAGCGCCACACGGGCGCTGGTGGCTTCATTCGGTCAAGTGCAATAGAGAATGATGTCGCGGTCGCGGGGAATCTCATCGTGCCGCGCTTCAATCTGCTCCGGCGTGAGGCGCAGCGCGCCGGGAATCTGGAGGGAGTCTTCGTCCAGCGCAAACTCATTCCGGAGATCGACAATCACCACTGGGCGGCCGCTGTCGATTTCGTCTTTCAGTTCTTCGGGCGTAATGCGAGAGACACGCAGCTTGCGAATGAAGCGCAGCCGCTGGATGTACTTGAACGTGATCCAGACAGCCGCCGCGACGATGACAATGGCCAGCAATGACGCTCCCGAACGCCGCAGCAGCGCGAGCACGTCTTCCACTTGATGGTGGAAAATGCGTCCGATCAGCAGGATGCTGCCAGCCCAGAACAATGTCCCGCAGACGTCATAGGCAAGGAATTTCGTCCAGGAAAGGCGCACGATGCCGGCCATCGGTTGCGCCACCGTATTGAGTCCGGGAAGGAACTTCGAGATCAGAAGCGAGTTTGCGCCGCGCCGCATGAAAAGATTTTCTGTGTTCTTGACGCAGGAATCCGGCTCCATCGAGATCCGGCAGAGAAGACCGAGAATTCTTGCTCCCTGCCTGCGTCCGAGTTCGAACCACATGAGATCGCTGAGGAATGCTCCGGAAAAAGTGAGCAAGAGCAAGACAGGAAAACTTATTTTTCCGTCAGCGCTCAGCGCTCCGGCAGAAAGCAGAAGCGGCAACGAAGGCAAAGGAATCCCGGCTTGCTCCCCCAGAACCCAGAAAAAGATTACTGAATACCCGTGGCGGATCAGGAATTGCGTGATTTCGGCAGCTTCGTGCAATGGCTTGGCGTTCTCTTCGTGTAGTTAGAGTACCTGCGATCGGCGCAGGTCACAAAAGCTTCAAAAGAAATCTCTGGTTTTGTAATTCTGCAAATTGGTTATTCGGTTTCGATGGGTTATGGGGCTGAAATCGCAAAATCACGAAATCGCTGATGCTTGCTAAATGCTTCCTATTGCCTAGTTCCCGTTCCCGATTTACCCTGCTCTGTCTTTCCGCACTAGCTGAACTCTCAGGAGATCGCGATGTCCATCTTGCATTGGGCTTTCCGCATGGTTTTAGTGTTTACGGCGTTCGTGCTTCCCATGAGCGCGCAAACAGTAGCTGATTCACCGAATTCTTCCCAAAACCCGGGCTCAGCGCAGGCGCCAGCCTCCACTCCGGCGTCCGATCTTCTCATTCGCAACGGAACGATTCTGACCGTGACCCACGGAGTCATTCAGAACGGCAGCGTGTTGATCCATAACGGGAAGATTGCGCAGGTGGGAAGCAACGTTGGGGTGCCAGCGGGAGCAACGGTCATCGACGCCACCGGCAAATTTGTAATGCCAGGCGTCATCGACTGCCACTCGCACCTTGCGCTCGATGGCGACGTGAATGAAGCCACAAGTCCGATCACGCCGTCGATGAACATGCTGGATGCCTTCGTCAACACCGATAAAGGCCTCTACCAGGCTCTCGCAGGCGGCGTGACTTCACTGCTCCTGCTGCATGGTTCTGCGAACATGATTGGCGGCCAGGCGGTCGTTATCAAAAACAAGTTTGGGCTTAGCCGCGAGCAGATGCTCTTTCCCAACGCGCCGCGCTCTATCAAGTTCGCGAGCGGCGAAAACCCCAAGCGCGTTTATGGCTCGCGCAACCAGGTTCCTTCTACGCGCATGGGCAACTTCGAGGTGCAGCGTGAGGCTCTGCAGCAAGCCAAGGAGTACATGCGGGATTGGGACGACTACAACGCCAAGGCCCAGAAGGGCGACAAAGAAGCTCGCGCCCCCAAGCGCGACCTTAAACTCGAGGCGCTTGGCGACATCTTGCGGGGCAAGCTGCTGGTGCAGATTCACTGCTATCGCGCCGACGAGTTCCTCACGGAAATGGCCATGGCCCGCGAATTCGGCTATCACATTCGAGCCTTCCATCACGCTCTGGAAGCCTACAAGGTAGCGGACAAGATTGCCGCGGAGGGTGTGGCCATCGCGACTTGGCCTGACTGGTGGGGCTTCAAAGACGAAGCCTGGGATGCGCAGCCATGGAACGCCGTGATGTCGTCGCGGCACGGTGTTCGTGTTGCCCTCAAGAGCGATTCGAACGACGTCGTCCGCCGTCTCAATCAGGATGCCGGGAAGGTGATTCGCTATGGCGGTGCCACGCAGGAAGAAGCGCTCAAGATGATCACTTTGAATCCGGCGTGGATTATCGGGGTCGATGACCGTGTCGGCTCTCTCGATGTCGGCAAAGATGGGGACGTCACCATCTGGGACAAGGACCCGCTCTCCAGCTACGCGAAAGTCGAGAAGAGCATTATCGACGGTGAAGTTTACTTCGACAGCTCGCTTCCCGGATTGGGACTTACGCATTGGAAAGGGGCGCCCATGTCCAGCGGCGATTTTGAAGGCTACGAGCTCGACGAAGAGATGGGAATTGGGGAGGCGCACTGATGAAACGCCTTCTGATCTCCTGCTTTGTCCTTCTATTTGGTTTGTTCGCCGTCGCGCAAAGCGTAAAACAGAAAAATAAACCTGCGCCTCCGCAGCCGGAACCTGCCGGTCCAATCGCCATCCGCGGCGGCAAGCTGCTCACCATTACTCACGGCGTAATCGAAAACGGCGTGGTGGTAATGGACAACGGCAAGATCACGGCGGTCGGTCCCGCCGGTACTGCCATTCCTCGCGGTGCCACCGTGATCGATGCAAGCGGCATGACGGTCTATCCTGGCCTGATCGACTCCGAAACCAATTTGGGACTGGTAGAGGTCGAAGCCGACCAGATGAGCAATGACCTCAGCGAGCCGAGCGACGAGATCATGCCGCACATGCACGTCGCCGAAGCGTTCCACTCCGAGACGCAGCGCATTCCGGTAGTGCGGGTGAACGGCGTGACCAATGCCATCGTCGCGCCAGGCACGCAAGATACGCTGCCGGGTCAGGACATTTTCATCCAGCTCGACGGCAAAGACCGCGACCAAATGATCCTCGTGCCTGATATCGCGCTGCCTTTGAACTTCTCAGCTCAGCAGAGGCGCCGCGGCATGGGCGGACCTGGTGGAGGAGGCGGAGGCGGGCCGCGGTTTCCGTCCACGCGAATGGGCCTTGCTGCGCAATTGCGCCAGGCATTCATCGACGCGCAAGACTATGAAGCGCGGATGCAGTCCGGCGCAAAGCCGTCAGATAACGGTAAGTCAGGCAGGGGCGCGGCTAGCAGCCAGAAACGCGATCTGAAGCTCGAAGCTTTGCTGCCGTACCTGCATGGGCAAAAGCCAGTCGTCATCGGCGCTGACGACGGCTACGACGTCGAGAATGCGATGCGCCTGGCACGCGAGTTCAATCTGAAGGTTGTGCTGAATCACTTGACGCACTCGCAGGAGATCCTCGACGAGGTCGCGTCGTGGAAGGTTCCGGTCATTGTGGGTCCGATCTACGACTTTCCCCGCGCCGACGAGCGCTACGACGCCGTCTATTCCCTTCCTGCAGAGCTTTATAAGCGGGGCGTGAAGATCGCGTTCGCGTCCTATCACGTGGAGCACAACCGCAACCTTCCCTATGCCGCAGGGTACGCGGTCGCGTTCGGCTTGCCGTACGAAGAGGCGCTAAAAGCGATCACGATTAACCCTGCAGAAATCTGGGGGGTTGCCGACAAGCTTGGTTCGCTCGATATGGGAAAGACGGCTAACGTCGTAATCGCAACTGGCGATCCTCTCGATGTGAAGACGGACGTGAAACAGGTCTTCATCGCTGGACGAAAAATTCCAATGGAGAACAGGCAGACGCGGCTGCGCGACGAGTATGGAGGCGTACCTCCGGCGCGCTGACGCCGCCCTGCATTCCGAGCCTTCATGAGCTGCCTGTCTGTAAGGAAGGCAGCTTCTTGCTTTATGTTAGCCGCGCCTCAGGCTCACGATAAAGCCAGGCTCCCGCCTCAGTGCTCGCGAGGATAATCACGAGATAAAGAATGGGCATGAGCGGACCGGACGGAAGATTTACCGCTTCCGACGTAGCTACGCCTTTGAGCGTCTGACCAATGACCAGCAGCCATACAAACAGAGCGGCAATGGCCGCGGTTTTCGGTCCCGCTCCAAAACGCGGACGGATGGCTGCGTACCAGAAAGTCATCAGCAGCCCCAGGAAAACAAACGCGAAGAGCGTGAAAGCAAACTCTGCGGCGTTTCGTGTGTGAGATTGCAGGTTTTTCCAGAGTGCGGGTGCGCCCGGCAGCGTGGCGGTGATACCGGTAAGAGCGAGCAGGACGAGACCGGCCAGCGCGCCACCCATGGCCACTCGTTTCCAGTTAATTCTTTCCATGGTGGAGGATTATGCGCTTTACCCCACCTTGTGGAAGATTACGTTAATGCTAGTCAATAGTTGGGAAAGGGCCGCTTTAGGTGCACTCGCGGTCGTGCATTTTACAGCCAACTTCCCGCCAGGTACTCTGCTTCCAACAACTTGCCATTGGTGACCAAGGTGCAGTGAGTTACTGCGCCCCTTTCGTCATCTATCGCCCTTGCTGCTCCGGTGGCATCGTAAGCGGCGTCCCTTCCCCGCGACGACCACAAGTTACCGGAGGACACTGTCCCATGTTCAGCAAGCGATGGTTTTATCTCGTAGGCCTGGCCTGCGTAGTTTCGTTCATGCTCGGCTACGCGCACGGCGCTACTCCACACATGATTGGCCCCGATGGGGGCGATGTTCGCTCATTAGCCTACGACCCGCAGAATCCCGACCGCATCCTGCTGGGTACCAGTTCGGGACAAATTTTCGAGTCCCACGATAAGGGACTTACCTGGACGCGCTTTGCTCACCTTGGCAGCGGCCCAGACTATGTTCTCGACCACATCGTGTTCGATCCTTCCGACTCGCGCAAACTCTACGTTGCCGCGTGGAGCATCGAGCGCGAAACTGGCGAGCTGTTCCGCTCGCACAATGGCGGCAAATCGTTCGAGTCGCTGAAGGAAATGCAAGGCAAGTCGATTCGCTCCTTCGCTATGGCTCCGTCGAATTCGAGAGTCCTGGTAGCCGGCGCGCTGGACGGCCTGTTCCGCTCGGAAGACGGCGGCGACCACTGGTCGCGCATCTCTCCCGAAGGCCACAAAGACATCAAGAACATCGAGTCGATCGCTATCGACCCCAAGAATCCTGACGTGATGTATGCCGGCACATGGCATCTCGCGTGGAAGACCACCGACGGCGGCGAAAGCTGGCACCAGATCAAGAACGGCGTCATTGACGACTCCGACGTGTTCTCGATCATCGTGGATCCGCAGCAGCCGGCTAACGTTTACCTCAGCGCCTGCTCCGGCATTTACAAGAGCACCAGCGCCGGCGAACTGTTCCACAAGGCACAGGGAATTCCGTTTTCGGCCCGCCGCACTCGCGTGCTGAAGCAGGACCCGAACCATCCAGAAGTTGTATTCGCAGGAACAACCGAAGGTCTCTACAAGACGGCTGACGCCGGCGTTACGTGGCACCGCGTTACCGCTCCTAACATCATCGTCAACGACGTGATGATCGATCCTCGCGATTCGACCCGCGTCATGCTCGCTACTGACCGCAGTGGCGTGTTGCTCAGCACCAACAACTCGGCGTCGTTCAGTGCGTCTAACGAAGGCTTTGCTCATCGCCAGGTTCGCGCTCTGCTCGCCGACAACAAGAACGCCAATGTGATGTATGCCGGTATGGTGAACGACAAGGAATTTGGCGGCGTCTACGTCACGCGTGACGGCGGACAGCGCTGGTCGCAGCTCAGCAACGGGCTCAACGGCCGCGACGTGTTCACGCTCGCGCAGGATGAACGCGGCAACCTCTACGCCGGAACCAATGCCGGACTATTCCGCCTTGCTCCGAACGCTAAGATCTGGGCGCGTGTGAATGTTCCGGGCATGATGCCAAACATTCCCGATCTGGCAATCCAGGGCAACAGCATGTACGTTCCGACTTCCTCAGGCGCGCTGATGGTTTCGCGCGACATGGGCAAGACGTGGAACATGCAGCATGCCGTAAAACACGAACCTTTCCTGAAGGTCCGGGTCGAAAACGGAATGGTCGTGGCTGCCACATATACCACTCTGCTGGTCTCGCCTGACGGAGGCAAGCACTTCAACGTCGAACAGAGCCTGCCGGTCACTCTCATCACCGGCGTGGCGGTCGACAACAACCAGAACCTGTTCATTGCGTCGTCACAAGGCCTCTTCCGCCAGCAGAAGGGCGGAACCTGGGAGCCGATGTCCACGGACCTGCCCAAGGCAAAGATCGCTTCGCTTGAATACGACGAGCATAGCCATCATCTGCTCGCGGTTGTCGATGGCTCGACCGAGCTCTTCGGCAGCATGGACGGACGTAAATGGCATCGGGTGGAAGACGCTGGCCTCGCGTTGCAGCGCGCAGTTCCATTGCAGAACCGCATCCTGGCACTCAGCTTGTACGAAGGCATCGTGAGCTTTGAAGCTGGCGATCGCATGAGCGCCCGCATGGAACAGCCTAACGGCACCGAGTAATTCGACTTCACCCCTGACTGGAGAAGGGCGGAATCCTAGGGATTGGGTTCCGCCCATTTTTTTGGGGGTAGTTCTCTAGCGGTCACTGCTCAGCATTCAATCAGCTACTCACAAGCGCATTACAATCTGAATTGGAGGAAAAAATTTATGACAACGACAGGCGCGAAACAAGCTCCTCTCAATCCTTCGGAGTTAGCGAACAAAGTGGCGGACGAGGTACGACGGAGTGTCGATTCAGCCTATGGAGAGGTCTCGCGCAACGTAAAGCGTGCGCGTCGAGCTGCTGAAGACGCGATTGAAGACAGCCGGTACGGCATCAAGCAATATCCGTTCGCATCGGTGGGCGTGGCTCTCGCTGCAGGATTGCTCGCCGGCGTTCTCATCGGCTGGCTGGCAGCGCGCAGCAACGACTAAGTACGGGAACACGTAGCCCTAGGCTCTGAGCGGGCGGTAGAACTGGTGCGCCGAAAGTTCGGGCGGAATGCTCTCCAGAGCTTCGTCCGGCTCGGGCAGTAGCGGCAACTGAGGAGCCGGCGCATAAGTGCGTATCTGAATGCCGTCATCTCCGACCGTTACATAACTGCAGCTCTTATCGACCCACGAACCTGCATTGAAGTACCGAATCTTGCCACGCTCCGCTTCGAGTGCCACGTGGGTGTGCCCGCAAAATATCCGCGTGGCACTGTGGTGTGCCGCGTAAGCCAGCGCGCCGCTAGCTACCTTGTCGGAAAGACGCAACCAGCGCGTGTTGAGCTGATCTAGATAGCGGGAGAATCGTTTCTTACCCGCATCCATTTTCTGGATCAGAAGAAAAACTGCCTCACCCAGACGGCTGATAAGGAAATTATTTACTACGAAGCGGTCGAATTGATGGCCGTGAATCGCCAGGCATCTCTCTCCACGGTACTCCCACACGTATTGCTGATAGACGGGAATTCCAACCAGGTGTGACATCAGGTCGGAAAGCCCCAGATCGTGATTGCCTTCCACCCAGACGACCTCGACGTTTCGCTTGGGATTCGACAGCTTTCGTATATACGACAAGAACTGCCAGTGCTCTTTCTTAAGGCGCCGGAAGTTAAGGTCATTGAAGATGTCCCCCAGCAAAATCAGCCGGCGAAACGAGGTCGACTTCAACAAATCGAGGGCGTCGCGGGCGCGGCTGATCTCCGAACCCAGGTGAACATCAGACAGTATGAGCGTGTCGAATGGCCGCTCCATGCTCTAATTTTGTTGCAATTGGCCGAGGCGAAAGTGTGAATTTCCCGAGAATTCTTGTTCCGAACCAATTCGGGAAATAGGTGGAGTCTAAATCAAACCACGGGCTAGCAGGTGACCAGACACGTTCTCGGACGCTGGCGACAATGTTAAAGATCGACCTGAGGTCTCTTGGCCAACACCTTTCCGCGTTCGTCCCATTCCAGGAATGCCCAGGGCATGAAATGGTCGTGCGTAAAAATAGTGAGCCACTTTCCCGGAATGGCCTGCTGAAAAAATCGTTTGCGACTGTCAATGGTCTCAAGTGGGAAAAGATCGTAGGCCATTACCCAGGAGAGATCGAGATGCCACGAAGTCGGTAGCAAGTCGGAAATGTAGCAGGCGGTCTCGCCTTCGCTCTCCAGCATGATGGCCTGCATATTTCGGGTGTGTCCTGGATAAATCACGGCGGAAATTCCTGGCATGATGTCGCCTTCCCCATCCAGCAGTCGCATTTGTCCATTGCGCAGAAGAGGATCGTAGTTGTCGCTGATGTAACTCACTCGATCGCGCTCAAGTTGTCGGCAACCGTGTTCCCACTCTGCCCGCTGCACGTAATACGTGGCATTGGGAAAGGTCGGCTCCACAACTCCCCGCTCGTTGAGAAACGTGTTCCAGCCGCAATGGTCGAAGTGGAGATGCGAATTGATGACGACTTCCACTTCCTGGCGTCGCACACCGGCAGCTTCGAGCTGCTGCAGCAGTTGCGGCCTGAAGCTGTAAATTTCTGCTAGCTTCTCCGGAAGCTTGTTACCGATTCCCGTTTCAATCAGGACGATGCGGCCAAAGGCGCGTACCAGTACGGCATTCGTGCCGCACGGAATTCGGTTCCGTTCATCCGCCTGAATCTTCTTTTCCCATAATGGTTTCGGAACAACACCGAACATGGCGCCGCCATCGGCGTAGTACAAGCCATCGGACAAAATCGTCAGTTCGAAGTCGCCAAGCTTGCGCGCGGGACGATCAAGAGCAGTCTTCATTCGTCGTCTATTTCCCTGGGAATGGCTGCGACCTAGCAGGACTTTTTAGGTAGCGGAGCATTTAGCACGACGCTTACGCATTCCTAGGTTTTAATTGCGCGATTCAACGTGCTCCACTCTCTGACGGAGCCTCCGGCATAGGCGGATTCGAAGCGGCAATCTTTTCCGGAGACCAACCGAGCAAAGCGAAATCGAACTCGCCGCGAATGCGTTCAAAGAGGGTGGTTCGCGGCGCCGGACCGGCGATTCCGTGCGTCTTGCGTGGAAAAAGCAGCAGCTCAAATTGCTTTCCCGCTTCGATGAAGCCCTGTGCCAGTTGCATGGTGTTTTGCATGTGAACATTGTCGTCGCTCGTGCCATGCACGACCAGCAAATGGCCGGAAAGATTGGCTGCCGCCTGTTGTACCGAACTGGAACGATACCCTTCCTGGTTTTCTTTCGGCAAACCCATGTAACGCTCGGTATAGACGGAATCGTAATCGTGCCAGTCTGTCACGGGAGCGACCGCGACTCCGGCTTTGAAGCGTCGGCTGTGAGTCATGGCATAGCTGGTCATGAATCCGCCATAGCTCCAGCCCCACCAGCCAAGCCGGTTACCATCAAGCTGTGGGAAGCGATTCAGCGCCTGGTCGAGAGCTGTAATCTGGTCATTGAGTTCAGTCTTTCCGAAATTGTGGCGCAACACAGTGGCGAATTTCTTGCCGCGAAAGCCCATGCCGCGATTGTCCACTGTCAGGACGGCGATGCCGTCGTGCGCAAGGATCTGGTTGAAGAAGACGTCGGTAGCATTCCAGCGATCGGCCACAGACTGCGCCTGTGGCCCGCCATAGGGATTCAGCAGCAATGGAACCTTCTGCTCAGCTTGCGCGCCGGCAGGCATAAGGAGTTCTCCGTGGAGGACGGTCCCGTCGTCGGCGGTGAAATCTACAAATTGCGGCTTGATGAAATCGTAGGAAGTCACTGGACGTGACGACCAGAACGTATTGCACGCTCCCGAATTGGAACAGACTGACATTCGCGGAGGCGTCAGGAGCGCCGAGTAGGTGTCTACGTAATATTTACCGTTATCGGAGAAGCTGGCCTGATGGGTACCGTCATCCCGGGAGATGCGCTGCTTTCCGCTGCCGTCGAGGCGCACAGAAAACAGGTTGCGCTGGCGATCATCGCCTTCATTCGAGACGTAGTAAACGGTTTGGGTAGACTCATCGACTCCCTCGACCGCAGTTACTTCGAAATCTCCTGACGTAAGCTGACGTTCCAGCTTTGCCGAAGCATTAAGCGGATTACTTTTACTGAAGTTGTAGAGGTAAAGATGGGTATGTCCGTCTCTCCAGCTTTCCCATAAGAAGCGATCACCGGACTTAAGCACCTGGAAAGTGTCGTGGACGTTGACCCAAGCATCATCCTTCTCCGAAAGCATGAGCTGCGAGTGGCCACTGGGCACATCGACAAAATAAAGATCGAGCTCGTTCTGGTCGCGATTAAGCACCTCAACGTACAGCGTCTCCTTGCTCACCCAGCCGAATCGCGGAATGTAGTAATCGTTCTTGTTCTGTTTGCCTGCCAGGTTTGGGATGCTTACCCAATGCGTCTTGCCGCCGTTTGAATCGACTACGCCGACCCGTACTTCCGGATTCGGGTCTCCGGAATAGGGATACTTCTGGTGATCGACCGTCGGGTGGTCGGGGATGAAGTCGGTAATCGGATACTCCGGCACCATAGCCTCATTCATCTGCAGGTAGGCGATGTGCTTTCCGTCAGGCGACCAGAAGCAATTGCTGCGGACGCTCAGTTCTTCCTCATAAACCCAATCCACTTCGCCGTTTAGGATGTTGTCGCCGTCGCTGTCGCTGGTAAACGTAAGCTGTGTCTCGCGATTGTCTCCCGAAACGGGACGCACGTAGAGATTGTGTTTTCGCAGGTAAGACAGCCGCTTCCCGTCCGGAGAAAACTTGGGATCTCCGCTTGCGTCTGAGCCGGACGTAAGTTGCACGCCCGTACCGCTATCGAGCGAGTAATACCATAGCTGCCCTTTGGAATCGAAAAGCAGGTGCTTGGAGTCGGGCGCCCAGTGATAACCCGCGATGGAGTACCGCGTACGACGCTCGCGCTCGCGGTCGTCCTTGCTTTGCTTGCCGCCGGTATTCTCGGGAGGCACAAGGGTAGCCAGTTTCTCGCTGGCAACCAGCACGGCAGGTTTCCCGTCGAGCACATCGACGTAATAAAGCTGACCGTGTTCGCCGGAATCATCCCGTAAGACGTATGAGACGTGAGTACCATCAGGACTCCATTTCACCGTTTCTGGGGCCCGGCCGGTAATTCCGCCAGGAGCGAATATTTCAGGAATGCTGGGCAGTTTCGCCTGGGGTTGCGCGTAGGCGAACGAAGAGAGCAGCCCGACTGCAGGAGAGAGGTAACGAAAGAGGCGCGGCATAGTGAACGGAGCAGTGTAGCAAGTCCGGTGCGAAAATTTGAGCGGTGACCGAAAAGCTTGCTGGGCAGCTGAGGCTAGCTGCAGAAAATTCTGCGCAAGCTTGCCGATGCCGGTCGTTCAGGCTCAGGAGTCTCTTTCTTCCACTCCACCTCCGGCTTATACTCTTTCTCAAGAAAGGAGTTCGATATGAGCCTCCTTCTTCCGGTACTTCTGCTGGGCTTCGCTCAACCCGTTGATCAACCGCCTGCTTCGCAGAAGCAAATTCAGATTCAGACCACGGACACAGCCACCAATCCGAGCGACTCAGCGAACCTGACCGACCGTGATCATCCCAGGCAAGTTCCGCCGCCTTTTGATCGGATTGAGCCTCTGCTCGATAAGCAGGACGGCAGGACACTTTGTCTCACGATGCGCAGCTACTATTTCGAGCATGAAGACGGTTTGGCACCCACTTTCAAGGGCATGTCTACTTGCGAAAACGCTCGACAGGTCCGAAACCGGAATGCCAGGAAAAAGCTCCAGGGCCACCTCGAGCTTCTGAAGTAGCGGCCTCCATCACGGGACGTCGAGAGTTTTTCTCCGGTCTAGTGTCTATACACACCAGGAGATCTTTCGATGTTCGAAGGCCTATTTCAACCTCTGCATTTGCTGTTGCTGTTCGTCCTAGCCATGTTCGTTTTTGGCCCGAAGCGCCTGCCCGAGTTGGGCAAAGCTATGGGCGAAGGTATTCGCTCATTCAAGAACGGAATCAAAGATTCTTCAACGGGGCACGATGGTGTTTCCTAGCGCCTGCTTTCGGGCCGTCAGAACAGCTTTTCCGAGTCAAGAAGAATCGTCACAGGTCCTTCGTTCACAAGTGAAACTTGCATTTGGGCCTGGAATTCCCCTGTAGCGCATTCCACATTCTCTTCGCGAATCCGCGCCACGACATATTCGTAAAGAGCTTTTGCTTGCTCCGGCCTGGCGGCATCGTCGAACGACGGCCGCTTGCCTCGCCGCACGTCACCCAACAGCGTAAATTGCGACACGAGCAGCACCGCCCCGCCGACGTCACGCACGCTCAGGTTCATCTTCCCCTCCTTATCCTCGAACACTCGTAAACCGAGAATTTTTTCCACCAAATACTCGGCCGACGTCGCCGTGTCATGCTTTGAGACGCCTAGCAAGACCAGCAAACCGACGCCGATCGCTCCGACAGTGGTGTCGTCGACTTTTACGCTCGCTTGGCTAACGCGTTGGACAACGGCTCTCATTGACTCAAGCTTCGCAATAGGCGATTGCAATGGACAATATCAAAGTCGACTCAAGCTCGCGTGTTGCTTATCCGCCATCCCCAGCCTTACTATTCTCCTTCCCCGCGAGAACTCTCATGAACAACATTCTGCAGACGATGGAGTCCTTGACGCCTAAGCTCCAAGAACTCGAAGCCCAACTGTCTGGCAAGGACTTTGGCGACAAGAACGTTGAGGAACTTCTCGGTCCGAATCCACAATTGGCCTTCTCGCGGCTGGTGGAATTCAAAGCTGTCCTGGACCGTATGCGAGGTCTGACTTGGGTCTATGTTGAAGCCGCGGCGAATGCAGGCAAGTTTCCTGCACAGCGCATTCCTGACGCTCTGAAGCAGTTCCTGCAGCAACAGGCCAGTGCTTCCAGGCAGCAAACCACCAGTCCGACTGGAAAAAAGACAGGCTGAGGCGGCCAATTACCTTTTTATCGCTTCCACGTCTAAATGGCCGCATTCATCCGCTTCCAAGGAGATCAGCTTTGCGCGTTGCGCTGATAATGGCTTTGTTTGTCTTTTCGCTATTTGCGACTCCCCAGCAGATTAACCAACAGCTCAACACCGTTTCTGCACCTGGCGGCGAGCGTCCAGAAAAGAAAGCCGGCAAAGAGCTGACGGTTGACGAACGAAAAACTGCAGCTTCCCTGCTGAAAACCTCTGAAGCCGAAGCTCGCGGCCTTCCCGCTGATCTCCGCGCGTACGCGCTGCTGCAAGTCGCGCGCGGCTATTCCCAAATCGAACCGACAAAGGCGCCGGCGCTGTTGTCGGACGCGTTCTCCGCCACCCTCGTCATTGCACCTGACGACAAACTGGCGAAGGAATCGTTGCAGCGCGAAATCCTGCAGCAGCTTCTTGCCCTCGATCACAACAAAGTGAATGAGATTCTGCCGCAGGCCGAAGAAAAACCACGTTCAGAGATTACGCGCGAACTCGTCCGCCGCGATATTCGCGCCAAGAAACTGGATGAAGCGGCAGACTTGATTGGCCAAATTTCTCGCGTCTCTGAGTTCCCATACGGTGAAGGCACGGAGTTGATGCAGGCCTTTCCCGAAACGGAATCGTGGAGGCGCAGTGCTGTCTTTGCGCAGGCGCTCTCCAGCTACGCGTCGAGCGAGCATAAGCGAATACAAATCGGAGACGGCTTTTCCGAAATGATCACGGCGAATTGGCGTGGTCTGCCCCCCGAGCAGGTAGAGCAAGCCATTGACGAAGTCCTCAAGCAAGCGAAGAACAACCACCTCGACGCCAGCGTGAGCCTCGCCTCCGACAAAGGCGAGCAGGCCAACTTCGCTTCTCTGTATGAGTTCCGTCTATTCCAGCTGCTGCCTATCCTGCGCGAGATCAACAAGGGCAAAGCTGAAGACTTGCTGCGCGATGAACAGGCAGTCCAAGGGCTGCTGGCGAAGTATCCAAATGGAGAAGACTCACTCGCACCACGTCCCCAGGACGCCTCTATGAAGGGGCCAGGCGCGGGCAGGAACATGTCCATGATGGTGCGAAGCAAAGACCATGGCGGGGTAGGAGCTTCAGCTGGCCCTCAGCTTCCGCAGGTCGACGAAGGACAGGCGTGGCAGTCCCAAGCCGACCGCATTGTGGCATCGGCCGCCGACGATCCTAAGCAGGCCCTCGCACAAGCTCAGACGCTTCCATTGCGCGCCAATATGTTGGGCGGGAATTTCCCGCTTCGGGCGGAAGCAATGCGCGGCATTGCCAATTCGTGCCTTAAGAGCAATCCGACAGTGGCAAAGCAGGCCGCAGCGGACATGGTGAAGGCGCTACAGGATGTCGATGCAAAACAGATTCAGGAAATGCTCGAAGCCGCCAAACTCTATCTGAAGCTTGAGGATCCGGCCAGCGCGAAGAAAGTCTTGGAATCGTCTGTCTCAAAAGCGAACGAGCTCATTAAGACAGATGAAAGCTCCGACGATCCCAATCGCGCATTCAAGGCTTACTGGCCTTCGGCGGCAGCGTGGCAGGCGCTTCTGAGAATCGCCGAGCGCATTTCGCCTGCATATGCGCAGACCACCATCGCGGATATCTCGGACGATGAAATTCGCGTGCTCTCCCGAATCGCTCTAGCCGACGAACTCGCGGGCGCTCCCGCAGGGCGTGTCATCATTGCGGAGAACCACGGCAAAGGCAACCGCAACATGGTACGAATGAGCGACAGCGACGACGATCAGGAATGATAGATTGTCTGCACTATCTGAGTGCAGAGCAGCGAACACATTCTCACCGACACTCCGCCTCCTGCCGACGCGCGCCTGCGCTATGGGCAGGATAAGTATCAATTCGGCGATTTGCGGTTACCGTCCGGCCCAGGTCCATTTGCCGCTGCTATGTTCATCCATGGGGGCTTCTGGCGCTCGCGCTATGACCTGAGCCACGCAGGATTTATCTGCGCTGCCCTCACCAAAGCCGGCTTTATTACCTGGAACGCGGAGTACCGTCGCGTAGGCAATCCCGGAGGCGGATGGCCGGGCAGCTTTGAAGATGTGACCGCCGCCTACCAATTTCTTACACAGCTCGCCAGTAAATACTCGATCGACCAGAAACGCATCCTCGTTCTCGGCCACTCGGCCGGCGGACAACTGGCGTTGGCTTTGGCTGCGCATCACAACTCCATGCGGGCCGTGGTTTCATTGGCTGGAGTCGTCGACTTGAAGCAGGCATGGAAGCTCCACCTCAGCAATGACGCAGTGTCGGAATTTCTCGGAGGTCCGCCAGAACGAGTTCCCGACCATTATCGGGAGGCTTCGCCGATAGATTTAGACATTCACTGTCCCCAACTGCTTGTGCATGGAACCCAGGACGACATAGTGCCCATTGCGATGAGCCGCGAGTACGTGATCGCCAAAGAAGGGAAAAAGGAACACGTACAGTTGCTCGAACTTCCCAAAGCGGGACACTTTGAAATCGTCGATCCAGCTTCCGGCGCATGGGCTCAAGTGCAGAAAAAGGTGCTGGAGCTGGTTAGGTAGTCTGCTCAAGCCGTCGGTAGCACGCTCGTCTTTCCATTACACTGAGTGATTCCATGTCCAGCAGCGCGGATATCCAGGCAGTGCCCTCGAGTTCGATCGCGTCGTTCGTCGAGCGCGTACGCGCCGGAGACGTTCGCGCACTGTCTCGAGCCATCAGCGCCATCGAAGACAATTCCGAGCAGGCTACACACTTGCTCAAAGCGCTCTTTCCCCACAGCGGCAATGCGACTGTGATTGGGCTGACCGGTGCTCCCGGAGCAGGCAAGAGCACCCTCGTCGATCAACTCGCCCGCGAGTTCCGCAAGCAGGAGAAGACGATCGGCATCATCGCCGTGGATCCGACGAGTCCTTACACGGGTGGCGCGATTCTTGGTGACCGTATTCGCATGCAGGCCCATCACGCCGATACCGGCATCTACATCCGCAGCATGGCGACGCGCGGATTTCTTGGCGGCCTGGCGCCTGCGACCGCAGATGTCGCAACGCTGCTCGATGCCGCCGGCAAGGACCTCGTTCTGGTTGAGACGGTTGGCGTTGGACAAGACGAGATTGATATCGTTCGTTTGGCCGACGTGACTGTAGTAATGCTCGTTCCCGGAATGGGAGACGACGTGCAGACTATTAAGGCCGGCATTATGGAAATCGCCGACATTTTCGTCATTAACAAGAGCGACCGCGAAGGCGCCGACCGGGTGGAGCGCGAGATTCGTATGATGCAAACCCTCGCAGTCCGGCGCGACGACTGGACCCCGCCCATCGTTCGTACTGTGGCGAGCGACGGCACCGGCATCGCTGAACTCGCAAAGTCGATCGCGTCCTATCGCGAGTACTTGAAGAGCAAAGACCTGATTCTGCGCAAAAAGGTCAGCAACTGGCGCGAACGCCTGGTAGAGATGCTGCGCAAGGCCCTGCTTGACCGCATGCTGCATGAACAGCTCGATCCCGAGCATCTTAGTGAGTACGCAAAAGAAATCGCTGAGCACAGCCGCGACCCGTATTCGCTGGTCGAGCAGCTGGTGACTGAATTTGGGCGAAAGAAAATCTAGAGCGCGATATGGCGCATTGCATTGATTAGCGCAGGAGAACGAGATGTTTAACATCGATCATTTAGGCATTGCCGTAAAGAGCATCGCGCAGGCCAGAAAGTTCTACGAGCAGCTTGGCATGCATGTCGTGAGCGAAGAAGAAATCGAGGACGAAAAGGTGCGCGCGGCCATGCTGCCGGTTGGCGATACGCGTTTCGAACTGCTGGAGGGAACCACTGACGACTCCCCCATCTCAAAGTTCATTAACAAGCGTGGCGAAGGTCTGCATCATGTCGCCGTCCACGTGAACGATATCTCTGCGACGTTCGAGGAGTTAAAACGCCGTGGTGTGCGTTTGATCTCCGACGAGATCAAAGTTGGAGCGGGCGGACATCTCTACATCTTTGTCCATCCTTCTGCCACGGGCGGCGTGCTGCTCGAACTCTGTCAGGACCCGATCTCCGCCGTTTGAGATGCTGCTCCTTGCCATTGATACTTCAGGCCGGCAGGGTGGGATCAGCCTCGCTCACGGCGATGCGAACAACTTCGAGATTGTCGAGTCCGCTGAAATCGCGGGCGGCACCTTCTCCGCCGAGCTAATTCCGCAGATAGCTCAACTATTGCGCAAACACGCTCTCGACGTTCGCGATCTCGGAGGCCTCGTCGCCGTGACCGGTCCCGGTTCATTTACCGGGCTCCGCGTAGGCCTGACTGCTGTGAAGGCTCTGGCAGAGGTCGTCAAAGCGCCGATCGCGGCCGTAACTTCACTCGAAGTGCTGTTGGCTGCAGCGGAAAGCGCAGGTCGTATCGTCGGACGAATCGTGGCAATCCTTGATGCAGGTCGAGGCGAGGTGTACGCGTCGTTCCAAAATGGACAGCAACGCGAAGAATTGCTGCTCACTATTGAAGAAGCTGCCCAACTCGCAAAGGAACGAACCCTGTGCCCGTTCGTCTGCGACGCAAATCTCGGAGCAAAGTTCGAAAACTCGGAGAGTGTGACATATTGCAGCAGCGAGGTTGCCGCCAGGCTTGGGCGCAACAAGTTATTGCGAAAAGAAAGCGTGGATGTGCTGGCCCTGGATGCCAACTACATTCGCAAATCCGAAGCAGAATACATGCAAAAGCTGCGAAGATGAGGTCTCAAGCGGCGTGATCTCGATTTGACGCTGCGTCGTCCAAAAGTTGACTGCCCGCGCGGCTCCGCTAACTTGCCTTTTGCTTTCCTGAGTCAGGCTTGTGGCGCTGGAAAGCTTCGTCTGCAATCTCCTGAACTGCATTCAAGAAAGAGACAGCTGCCGGGCTGGGTTTCAGTTCGCGGCTCTTTACTTCTTGCTGGATCGAATGCAGCATCTCGGTGACGCGCTTCAGCCGCAGACTGCGCACTTCGTCGTCAATGTTCTTCCCGCGTTTGAGGTTCTCAGCCTGCAGGTACGTCCAGATCAATTGCCGGACATAATCTATGACATTTTTGAATTCTTCGAGAGCGGCGGAATCGAGCTCAGTCAGGCCGGGGTCCGTCGTCCCTTGCGGCGACTGCATCTCCCGCTGCAGCCGCTTCAACTCCAGAGTTGCCGCGTGAATCTTCTTGGATAAATCGGTCATCGAAGGCAAAGCGAGGATAGGTTCTGCCCTAGGTTTATGGCAATTGATGCCAGCCCACGTACGATATGCCATCCCAAGCTGGATGCCTAACGTATAATAGGATCAGGAGCCAACGTGGTAACCATTGCAAGGTTACCTTAATGACTGCCTATGGTTTATTGGAAGCAACATCTCCGCCTGTTGGCTGCAACCCAGCTTCTTCCAGCTCTTGAAAGCGGTGAGGAGACCCTCGTCGGCGGCCAAGCTGTGCTCGAAGGTGTGATGATGCGTACGCCGCATGCGTGGGGCATTACCGTCAGGAAGCAAACGGGAGAGATGGTTTCGCACGCTGACCTCCTGCAACGCCCCTCAGACAAGCGCAAGTGGATGGGCTGGCCAGTGGTCCGTGGAGTGGTCACGCTTGGTTATGCCATGATGCTCGGCTTCCGGGCCTTGAAGTTCTCAGCAAATGTCGCCTTGGGAGAGGCGACTGGGGGAACGGATGCCAAGCCGGAGGATAAGGTCGAGATCAGCGGATGGATGGCCGCTGTCAACATTATCTTCTCCCTGGGTTTCTTTATTCTGTTTTACAAGTTCCTGCCCCTGTTGGCTGCCACAGGACTTAAGCATTCTTTTCCCGCTTTAGGAAATCTCGTCCTTTTCAACCTGGTTGACGGATTTATCCGTATTGGACTGTTCCTCCTGTTTGTGTGGGGCATCGCCCGCGCGCGCGACATTCACCGGGTTTACGAGTATCACGGCGCCGAGCACAAAACAGTATTTGCCTTCGAAGATGGCGGTCCCGTGGATATCCCGCGGGCGCAGAGCTTTGTCACCTGGCATCCTCGTTGCGGCACGAGTTTTCTGATGACGGTCATGCTCATCTGCATCGTCGTCTATAGCCTGTTCCCGGTGCATACTTTCTGGGGGAAGTTCGCCCTGCGTATAGCGGCGTTGCCCTTCATCGCCGGCATCTCCTATGAGCTAATTCGTTATGCCGCGAAGAAGCGCAATTCGCTCTTTGCCTTGCTGACCAAGCCAGGCCTCTGGCTGCAGAGGATTACCACCCAGCCTCCATCTGACGACCAGGTCCAGTGCGCCATCACTGCTCTTGATGCTGCCCTCGAACTCGAGAAACAAAATGGCGGCGAACTGGTGATTGCCTAGCGGCCCCCGCCGCGCACTATTTCCTCCCCCTTTCCCTTTCTTCCACATGAATATTGCGGCGACCTACGCCAGGCGCCAACGGGAGCAGCTTATGTTTGAACGACTCGAACAAATCGAAGGCAAATATCAGGAACTGACCGAGGCGCTGGCTTCCCCGGAAATCATTGGCGATTCCTCGCGCTATCAGAAGACGGCCAAAGCGCACAGCGAACTCACCGGTATTGTCGACCGCTATCGTGAATACAAAGATCTCAAGCGCGGCATCGCCGACACGAAAGCAATGCTGCTCGATGAGCACGATCCTGAGTTGAAGTCCATGGCCGAAGAAGAGCTCTCCAGTCTGCAATCGCGTCTCGAACAGACCGAGCAGGAACTCAAGGTTCTTCTTTTGCCGAAGGATCCAAATGACGAGCGCAACGTCATCCTCGAAATCCGCGCCGGAAGTGGAGGCGACGAGTCCTCCCTTTTTGCAGCGGAAATGTTCCGCATGTACTCGCGCTATGCGGAGAGCCAGCGTTGGAGAGTGGAGGTCATGTCCAGCTCGGAATCCGGAGTGGGCGGGCTCAAGGAAGTGATCGCCATGATCGAAGGCCGGGGCGCATACTCCAAGCTGAAATACGAGAGCGGTGTGCATCGCGTACAGCGTGTTCCAGAAACAGAACAACAGGGCCGCGTGCACACATCCGCGATCACGGTCGCCGTGCTGCCGGAAGCCGAGGAAGTCGATATCAAAGTCGAGGCCAAAGACATTCGCATCGACACGTTCTGCTCGTCCGGACCTGGCGGGCAATCGGTAAATACTACTTACTCTGCCGTGCGTATTACCCACCTGCCAACGAACACAGTAGTCAGTTGCCAGGACGAAAAGTCTCAGATCAAGAACCGCGAAAAAGCTATGCGCGTTCTTCGCTCCCGTCTCTATGAAGTCGAACTTGAACGTCAGCAAGCCGAACTGGCAAAGGAACGCAAGACACAGGTCGGCAGCGGAGACCGGAGCGAGAAGATCCGCACCTACAACTTCCCTCAAAACCGCGTTACCGATCACCGCATCGGCCTCACCATTCATCAACTTCCTGAGGTGATGGACGGAAAGCTGCAGCCGCTTATCGATGCCCTGATCGGTCATTTCCAGGCGGAAAAACTCAAACAGGAAGTTGTGGCCGTTTAAGAAACAGAAGTCAGATCGGAAGCCGAAGTCCAGCCGCTACCGACAGTGCCGACAGGACCTTGTCGCACGTGTCGTAGGTGTGCTACTGTACGTCCGTGCAATTGAAGTCGAAGCGAGAAGCTGCGGAAATTCTCGGCGTTTCCACCCGGGCGGTTGAGCGCGCGGTGCGTCGCGGACACCTTCTCGCGCAGTATCGCCCCGGCAAGCACGGACCTATGGCTTGGTTCTCCACGCGAGACCTCGAGCGTTATCAGAATCTGCAGCGTGCGCGCATTCCAGTCGGCTTCACCTCTGGATTTGTCGCCTCACACACAGATGCAGGCGTTACGCTCGGTGCAATCACGCCTCTCGCAGAGCACCCAGTCCGCAGCCCGGATGAACCCGCGAATGCGGTTTCCTTGAGTCAGCGGCTCGTACTGTCCCTCGATGAGGCGATCCAGCTCTCCGGACTGCCTCGCCAATTTATCGTCTCTCATGTGCAATCGCGCAAACTCAAGATGTTGAAGATCTCGGGAGAAATATTCGTGAAACGCGCCGACCTCGAAGCCTTCGTGCGCAAGTTGTAATCGTTCCCGTTTGTCTGGAGAGAGCAAAATGATCGGCGAAGAAACTCAGCAGCGCTCCTCGTCGTCAGACAACCGAAAATACGATCCGTTCGCACGTGGGCAGTTTCCAGTCGGCGTTTGTAGCTTCGAAGCACGATACGCCGTTCGGAATCGCGCCTTCCCGATCGAAGTCTGGTATCCAGCGCAGCAACGATATGCCGGTCAGGACCTCGCTCCGGAAAGTCAGGATTCCTTCCTGCCTCGCGGTTCCGATAAACTGAAACGCCAGGCCGC
>JAFAUE010000341.1 GCA_019243475.1 Acidobacteriota bacterium
GATTCTTCAGCTTCGCACGAAACAGGACGAGGGCAGAGTCCAGCAACTGAGCCACCTCCACTCTCTCGGGGCCCTTGGAAGAACGGTGAAAACGCAGGTTGTGGTTCGCGATCTCGGAAACGCGGCGCAACTCATCTTCCGCCTGCAGAGCATAGTTACGTGCTTCTTCCAGATCTTTAGCGCTGCGCACCAAAAACAGAAGGTTGGTCACGGCCGTGAGCGGGTTGTTGATCTCGTGAGCGACACTGGCCGCCAGTCGTCCGGCGACGGCGAGCTTCTCCGTCCTTCGCAATGCTTCCTCTGATTCTGCCTGGCGCCGCAGGAAATCTCGAACTTCATATTGCCGCATACGCGCGCGCATCGCGCTTTCGACAGCGCTTAGCAGGGTCTCCGAGTGTATCGGGCGTTCCACCAGGGTCACATTTCCAAGCTTGCGCAGAAACGAGAGTTGGGCAGGAGACGGTAATTCCCCATTGATCGAACTCGTCAGGACGATCTGCGGGAAATCGGACCAGGCAGGCTGGAACTTAAGGTAGTTCTCCCATTGCTGCGCGGGTCCCAGGATCGATTCCTCGGTGATAATCGCAGTCGCAGCTCCACGGCCGATCTCGCGGCAAAGTTCCTCCGGGCTTGAGACAACGTGGCAGGCGAAACCATGCTGCTTGAGAAAACCCTGCAGCAGTTCGCTATCCCGCCCGAAGGTGGCGAGCACCAGCACGCGGTTATGGAGGTCTTCGGGGATCACAGCAACGGTTTGGAATCGCCCACGAACCTGGGTACACCAGTCAGAATTCCTTCGAACTGGCGCAGCGGTTCGCCTATCTCAATTTTTTGAGGCGATAGACGCAGTTCGCGGATGCTTCGCTCGTGCGGCCCACTACGCCTTTTCAACACGGAGATTGCCTGCCGCACTCCGCCCTGCGTTTCAAAGTAGCGAAAAAGCAATACGTTATCGGCGAGATAAGAGACGTCGATTGGGGCTCCCATCTGGGTGCCTACAACCCCAGTTTGAGCCATAACCATGAACGTGGTTACGCCCATATGGCTAAGATAAGAGAGCAGCTCGTGCAGTTGCACCATCATGGCGTGTTCGCCTTGCATGGCGTTCAGCAGACCATTCAAGCTGTCGATGATAAGCACTCGGCAGTCCTTTTCCTCCACATCGGAACGGACTTGGGCGATAAACTCGCCCGGGGAAAGATCGGCGGGATGGAGCTCTTGTATCTGCACCGTCTTCTTATTGCAGTACCTTTCCAGCGGAATGCCGAGACCGCGGGAACGCGTCAGCACAGACTCTACCGTCTCGTCGCAAGCGAACATAATGCCCCGCTCTCCGCGGTCTGCTGCCGATTGCATGAACTTGGTTGCAATCGTTGACTTGCCGCAACCCGCCGGCCCTATGAATAAAGATGTAGATCCGCGAGAAACGCCTCCTCCGAAGAGGGCGTCCAGTTGGGCAATGCCGCTGGGGAGCTCGGACCGATCGATGTTCTCTGGCCGGTGCTCGGCCGAAATCAGGCGGGGGAAAATCTGCAAACCCCCTTGCTCGATCTCATAGTCGTGTGCTCCCCCGCGAAACTGTGAAGCGCGCAACTTGAGAACCTGAATCTGGCGCCGCTGCGGTCCAAACTCCCGGGGCAGGGCCTCCATGCGAATTGCCCCATGGCAGATGCTCTGCAGTTGCGTGTCGGAACGGTCACCGGTACGGTCGTCGAGCAGCAGAACCGTACACTCACGACCTACAAAGAATTGTTTCAACGAAAGAATTTGCCGGCGATAGCGCAGAGGATCGCGTGCCAGCATGCGGATCTCAGACATAGAATCGAAAACGATCCGGACTGCTTTGGTTTTCTCGAGTTTGCTCAGGATGGACTGCATTACGTCCACCAACTCAACTTCTGAGGGATGAAACACGGTGTATTGATCCGCTCCCTTTTGATCCAGCTCAGGAGGCTGTACCTCGAAGATTTCAATCTTGGAGATGTCGAAGGCGTGCGAATCTGCGACAGCCTGAAGTTCCTCGCGAGATTCGGCAAGGGTTACATACAACGCAGGTTCGCCATTCACGAGCCCCGCGAGCAAAAACTGAATTCCCAGTGTGGTCTTGCCGGATCCTGGATCTCCCTCGATCAGATAGACATGGCCAGCGGGCAATCCGCCGTGCAAAATGTCATCGAGTCCAGCAACTCCGGTTAAAAGACGAGCCTTTACACCCGTTTTGGCCATTGCTCCCCCGCAAAGTCTTTAACGCTGATGATATACGTGGATGGGGTGGCGGCCACGCGGGTATGCCTCGGTTTGCGCGTGCAATACGTAGCCAACCTCCACAAATCAGTCTCTTTCCCGCACACTGCAGCTGCTCAGCCAAACCCACGTAGATTTTTACCTCAACGAAGGCGGACGCTTCAAAGTCGCTCGCAAAGGATCCTGCCCTCAAAGCTTTGGTGCTACACAGAAAAGAAAAAGTAACGCTCCGCCATCCGCCCGAGTTGGAAGCAGGACAAATGAAATTCAAACTTACACATCGCCAAGCCTGCGGGAGGCTGTGGTGGGTCAGCGATTTCGCTCATTCGAATGAGAGTCGTTGCAGAAGGTAGTCATTACCGGCATTGTTGCGGGAAGGCATGAACCCCGCGTTGGGGTTACCACTTTAGTTGCAGTATGAGACCTCACTAGTACCTTCTACGCACTGATCGATGAACTAAAATGAGTCGCTCATCCGATCATATGCCAGTGCTAATTGTCGAAGATCGCATTCCCGACGTAGACAAAGCCAGAGTCTTGCTGGCACACGCAGGTGTTGAAAAGGTTAAAGTGCTTCGTCGCGTCTCGTTGGCGATTGAGTTCTTGGAGCAGGTGGTAGCTGGTGAGGAACCACGGCCAAGGGGCATTCTTCTCGATTTACTGCTTGAACCAGAGAATGGTTTTGAGGTGCTTCGCTTCTACCACGCTCATCCTGAATTGAAGGACATTCCTGTGGTCGTGTGGACTCAGGTGGCGGGACAAACCGACAGACTTATCGCTCACTGGCTCGGGGCGAAGAAATACTTGACGAAGAATACCGGGGAGCCAAGCATGATTAATCACTTACAAGAGGTCTTCAATAGCCGAGGAGTCGGTACTGCCCACCCTTGACGCAATGCATGGGTCACGCAATAAGCGCTCCACGTAATTCAACAGAGGACAGTCCTAAAAACCGCGTTTGTGCATTTCGAACTGATACGGTCTGCACTCACATTCTTTCCGCGCGTTGCGATATGAACGCCAATTTACTGGGCTCCCACATTCCGCAGTACCCTGGTGTCTTTTCTCGCGCGTAAAAAACCGGTAAACACGCGCTGCCCCTCCCGTCGAAATTCCCCGAATGAAATAGACAGAGGCACAATGTGCCCCTCTTTGTGCAAGCCGGGGAGATCGATGGCCGCCCAATTGACATGACGCTTTCCTGTGGCAATATAGCGGCTCAGGCCATGATTGTGTCTGGGGCGAAGGTGTTCCGGCATTATTTTGGTTAGGTGGGTTCCAATCAACTCCTTTGCTGTCCAACCGAGCAGTCCCGCGACCGCCGGGTTCGCATAAATTACGGTGCTGTTTTCGTCAATCGTGATGACAGCATCGATGGAGTGCTCTGCTGCAATGCGCAGGGCCGTACCCTCTTCCACCAGGTGCTCGGCAATTGAATGCTGTTGAAGAAAGACCCCTACCTGCTGCCCGAGGCCCGCCAAGTACCCATCGAGTTCCATATCTGAACGCATCTCTGCCCGCGTAAAGAACTCGAAAACGCCGAGGACCTCCTGTCCGTGCAAGGCTGGAAAGGCCACTCCGCCTTGCAAATCCTCCATCGCGGCTACGCTCGCGCGCGGAAAATTAGATTCCTGAACAATGTTGCGAAACCGCACCGTGGTGCGCTGGAGCCATGCGCTTCCCGGCAGGCCTTGTCCGTAACTGAAGCTCCGGACCCGGGTCACGAGTTCGAAGCTGGGGTATTCGGTTCCTGGTTGACTCCAGAATGTTGTGGCGCGTATCGCCACATGTATTGGATCGACAACCCAGAAAGCTCCGGCTTCACAGAACAGAGCCATTCCGATCTCCGCTAGTACGGCGTCTATAGATCGCTGTGCGGATGCATTTTCGGATAAGAGTCCTGTGACCCTATAACTTAGATTCCAGCGCTCTTGCGGACCCAGGCTTCGCATTGTGAAATGGAGGCGTCGAGAAGCGCGCCACTTCAATTTTATTCCGCTCGCAAAACGTATTGCCAGAGATATTCGACTTCTCATGTAACCATAAGGAGATTCAGTCTAGATCAAAAGATTTAGCAGCGACGCCGGACCGCAAGCAGTAAGGATGGATTCAAGCAGTGGCAGTGCGGAAGACGTAGCTCGTCAGATTGCCGATCGCAATGACCTACGCTGCGAACGTTCGGAGCGAAGCGGCAGGACAAGCTTTCTGTTCTGGCGAATCGAATGAATGATGGCCGCTCGCAACGCTACGGCTGTGGTGAAACCAATTGGGGTGATCGCCGGGGCTGCTTGCTGAGGTGCACTATGCCAGCCCGGCCGATGGTCTTAAACGTGGGGCATGTCCCAGTACCGAGGAATGTTCATTGCAAATTGCATTGACCATACTCAGGTCCTGGTTTTGCTCGACAATCCAGCGCGGATAGGCGCAATGCAAATGGAAGCTGCGCTCCTGAAGAGCATCATTCCACATACGCTCCAACTCTAGAGCGGCCACTTTATTCCCATCCTGCCAGAGAAGTGCGACCATCTCGCCGAAAACAGTCAGGCCACGATGCGCATTCTTTGCTTTCTTTCGCGCATCGGCAATGAGGTTGCCGACGCTTTGAGAGAAGCGCTTGTCGCTGGGATGGCCATCGATCATGAACTTCGCCAAAGTTTCCCGCGCGTCGAACATCTCGAGGCAATCCATGCAGTTCTGAACTTCGGGCCCGGATTCCTGTAACGCCGCCGCCAGGTGTGCGCGGTGCTCTTCCGTCGCGACGATCAACACTGAGTTGCCGCTCTTAAGATCAGCCTCGACGATATTATGCAGGCGGGCGACGAGGGCTTCATCGTGGGCCTAAAAGTGTACGGAATGGACGCGAGGACTGGACATGGCAGCAGACCTCCTCTGCCACGATTATACCTAACACTTAGGTGAGACTGAGTGCCTCCCGGGTTACGAAAATCGTGCAGGTGAAGTGGCCGCAAGCACGGTCCGGGCGACCCGATTATAGCTGCGGCGCTGCGTTCCACCTCCTCGTCAGTGGTAGCCCAGGAGGAAATAGAGATTCGCATAGCGGTATGTCCCTGCCACCCCTTCGCCGCCAGGCTCTTGCCGCCCCCCATTTGATCCGATATTCGTCAGAGGCAAATCTGAGCGTAATTTTTCGGTCAAAAGTTGAGTAATCCGCTGCGGTCTCATCGTATACAGCATATATGGTGGCTCTTCCCACGACCTT